>JASFFM010000102.1:0-11343 GCA_050124295.1 Desulfobacterales bacterium
ATTCGTAGCGAGAGATCAGCCTTTCCTGGAAGGTATTGGTGACGGCGGTTTTAACATCCCGGTGGGGCTCGTAGTCATAACGAACCGATAGCCCGCTCGTGCTCTCCATACCTGCCAGGCGGTCCGACTGATTTACATAGCGGTAGGCGACATCCCCGGTCTGAACGCCGATGCGCCAATCAGCCCTTGCAAAGCGCCCCTTACCATCATAGCCGTAGGCAATCTCATAGCCATCATCCAGGCTTAACCCTATGGCGCGACCCAGTCCGTCATACCTGCGCTCAATGCGATAGACATGTTCGCCCATAAGACCTTCACTCACCAACTGCAGCTTTTCATTATAGGCAAAGCTGTGCACCCCGGCGGCATCGCTCACCCGCACCTTGCGTCCCAGCCGATCATAGGTAAAAGCGACGTCCGGCGTTTCATCAGAATAGTCGATTTCTGTGAGATCTCCCGTGGACGCATCGTAGCGATAGCGGGTTTGCAGCGGCTTGCCATCCTCAAGCCGGGCCCAGGTGCGGATGCTAAGCGCCCCGTTGGCGCCGTAGGCATATTGGGTCCGGCGCCCCCTGGCGTCTTCCTTGGCCAGTAAAAGACCTGTGGATGCCTGGTAATGCCAGTGGGTGGGATCGGCCCGGCCCGTTTCGGTAGGCCAGCGATCTCCATTCCATCCAACGCCGCCCCTGAAAGTGCGCATGAGTACCATCTGACCCCACGCATCGTAGCCATACTCCACCGGGTAAGGCACATCCCCCCAGGTGCGGATCAACTGCCCCCTGGCGTTGTATGCGTAACGTGTGGCCTTGTTGTGGGCGTTGAACTCGGCAATCTTGCGACCCGTATCTTGATCATATGCATACCGCACGCGGTTGCCGGCCGTATCCTGCACATAGGCCAGGCGCCCATTCGGGTCGTAATGCAGAGTGGAGATGCCTTTGCGGGGGTCTTCCACCGCGATGCGCCTTCCCAGGGTGTCATAGCCGTATTTCATGGTAATGCCGGTCTTGCTGGTGGTGGCCGCCAAACGGCCATCCACATGGACGGACCTGGCAGGTATTTCAGAATCAAGCATGAAGAGGGTCTGGGTGCGGGTATGGTTGAACCGATCCAGAGTCACCTCAGATCGGGTCTCGTTGCCATGAATATCGATGGAGACTGCTTCGGAGATTATGCGATCCTGCCAGCCGGTCAGCCGCTGCCGCTGAATCGACACCACGGTTTCTTTATCGCTGTTGCCGTGGGCAAATAGGGATTTCACATTTTCCTGCCACCAATCGCCCCCGATGTTCCTATACGATGTTCGGGTGGCGGTGATGCGGTCCATGGCGGCCGTCGTAAGCTTGCCATCGCCATCCACATCCAGACCGCTCAGGGTTCCATTGCCAAGAGCGTCATATTCATAAAGGGTGGCCGACCGAGCAGGCGTTTCCGTCCGGATCAAGCGTCCTTTGCGATCATAGGTGTTGCGGGTGATCTCAATGCCCTCAAAACCCGGCTTCTCCACCCGGATGACACGGCCTATAAAATCCCGGGTGGTCTTCTCCCAGCGAGGAGAATCTTCTTTCCCCAAAAAGACCTTGGTCCACTGGCTGCCATCCTTGTTTATCCCATATAGGTAAAAGCGGTGAACAACCGCCGTCCCGGTTATCGATCGGATGCGGCCATCCAGATAGCGTGTGGTGACCTCGCGGGCACCCCCTGGCATGATAGTGGTAAATATCGTTGATGCGGTCTCATAACGGGTAACCAGGCCTGCGGCATCCACCCGGGCTACCAGACGCCCCGCACTGTCATAGCGGCTCTTGCGGGTCAGGCTCAGATCGCCCTTCTCTTGGGTGAATGACAGCCTGCGCCCGGCGGCATCATAAGAAAAAGACGACACAATCCCGGTGGCCTCGTTAACTTTGGCCACCACCCGTTTGAGGCCATCATAGGTGTAGCGGGTGGTGATGCCTTCGCGATTGGTCTCGCTCATCTTGCCGCAGCAGCCCCAGGCACTTTCCGTGCGGGTTCCATTGGCATAAAGGGTTTCGACAACCCGCCCCAAGCGGTCATGGGTGTTGAACTGCCAGTCGATGCGCGCATAACCATCTGGCGTGCGCACGAAGCGCTCCCGCATCTTCTCCCGGCCCATCCAGTCGCTGATGGTGGTCTCGCAGGTGGTTTGAAAGGCGATGCCCTCGGGGTGAGCCACGGTGCCGTGGGTTACGGTGGTGCGCAGCGCCTTGCCCTCGCCAGGGATAAAACGCGAACGGCCCGGGTCCGGCGACAATTGAAACTGGCCCATCTCGTAGCTGTAGGTGGCCAGACGCCCGTCTTGGGACAGCCGGCTCTTTATCTTGCCCGCTGCCGGACCGTCACCCATATTGCTGAAGTACGTGGTCACCATCCTGAGGTTTGTGGGGTGACCGTAAGGGGCCTTCTGAACCGTGCAGCGCTCGGTGATCTCCCTCCGGGAGCCATCCTCGTGGCGGATGTAGGCATGGTAGGTCCGGGCGGTTTCGATGCCGGCCGTGGTTTCGATCACCAGCCGGGGGCGGTTCGCATCCCGCTTGGCCCGGCTGTCGGCCTTGTCCACAGGCATATAGCTTGTGGTAATGATGATCGTTTGGCTGTCCGGTGCATCGATCCCGGCATCCGAAAAGGGCCGCACCTCGCGGACCCTTCGCCCCTCCGCATCGTACGCGTATCGCACCCAGCCGCCATCCGGGTCGATGCGGGCGGTCAGCTTGCCGTAGCCTGCGCCCGGATCGGTCTGATAGCGGTATTGCGTAGCCAGTTTAGCATTATCCGGATCATTGATGACGCGGATCCGCTTTTCTCCGAAGTCAAATTTCCGATAAACCGTCTCTTCCACTTTCACGGAAATGCCGTCCGGTCCCGCGATCGTGGCGCGCACCACCCGCCCGCCCGTCTCGGTGGTGGTTTGGGACATGGACTCGATCTTAAGCCCGTTGCCGGAGGTCAGGGCCCAGTTGCGCTCGGAGGCATCGTAGGCATAGTAAAATTCACGTTTTTCGCCCCCACGCATTTCGGTGACGGCCAACTGATCGTGGCTCGCCCCGCTTTGATCGGGGTTTTCGATGCGCCAGACGGCCAGAGGCAGCGCGGTGGGATCGATGCTGTACAGACCGTCTTCCATCTTCTGCCCCCGATGGGCGATGTCGTAGAAAAAAATTTCATACTGCAGGGGCGAGTACCGGGCAAGGGTCACAATGGCCTGGGGGGTTATTACCTGCTCCAGGACCCCCTCGCGGTAAAGGCCCCTAACCTGCTCGCTGCTGCTGTTGACCACCAGGGCCTCGGGTGTCGAGAGTATCGCCAGGGGCTCCTCTGCATTAAGAAACAGGTCGCCAGCCGATTGACCTTTGTTTAGTTTACCGAGACTTAAACGAATATCAACAGATCCAATGATCACATTCCCGCTGCCTATAATGCTTTCGCATGGTCCATTTTCTTCCTGGCACTCGCAATCGATATCAACGCGCCGATCCAAAGGCAGGCACCCTTCAGCTGAAGCCCGCACAACAACCCAGCCGGTACCGCTGTTAGGTTCCACAATTAGCAATCCGGTAGAACTGTTCAGCTGGACTTCAATATTGCCATTTTCGTTTATTATCTCCCAGCGTATGTTGACTTTCATATTTTGGGGATAGGTTTCCGCTACAAGCTGGCCGGTCGTTCCCGGTGGAAGAAAAAAAGTTTTTTGACCTTCTATGTAAATCGACGCGATAGCCACAGAGACCGCGTTGACCCTCTTAAAGTCGACAACGGCCGTCGCCTGCGAGGTGAAGACAGCGAGAGGAATGAAAACTAGACTGGCCAATTGGACGATTTTCTTTAGATGCATTTTCTTACCCATCGAAAAATCGGTTAGCGTAAACAGCCAAAGAGCGCGACCGGTTGCTAAATCATTAGAACAAATATGGAGAGCCCTGACGCTCGGTGATCTGAATCACCTTGGGTTCCGCCAGAGGGCCTAATTCCGGTACCGGGCGGGCCGGGATGTACGACTGTATCGCGATTTGCATTTGCTCTGGCTCCGACAACGCCTCCGCCGGTTCATCATTCGCCGGCAGTACGCTGGCGATGTCTACCCGGTAAACACGGGCCAGGTGGTGGGCAACCTCCGTCATTGGCAAACCCTCATCCACGGCGGCCAGATAGGCATCGATTGCCTTGTTGGCTTGCTCCTGGCGTTCGAGGAGCTGCCCCAGGATAATAAAAGCCTCCTGCCGGTCCTGGCCTGCGGCCTGCGCTACCGCGCTGTTGATCAAGGTGATCGCCCCCTGATCGCTGATCTGCCCGGCGAACAGCAGATAGCCCAGAAACAGGCGAAAACGCACACTCCCTTTCTTGGGGTCTGCAAGATCAGCGGCCTTGCGCTGCATCTCACCTAACCTTCCCGGTGTGATGCCCATGGTATCGTTGGCCAGCAGCAGCAGAGGGACATCCTTCTCCAGAAGGGCTTCCAACTCGGCTGACCGGCCCGACATGATTAGCGGATAGACCTGAGCCAACCCCACACCGGCCTTCAACAAGGGTTGGCGTTGCTGATGCGCCCCGGCCACCAAGATCAGTGGCTGCAGGTCGGCTTCCAGCTCAGGATCCACGGATACGGCTTTGTGGTAGTGTTCCAAAGCACTGTGATAGTCTTCACCGATTAAAGCCAGATTGCCCAATGCGGCATAGGCCGGTCCGTAGTCCGGATCCATTCCAATAATTTTCTCGAAATCGATTCGAGCGTTTTCATAGTCACCTTGCTTGTAGAGCTTACAGGCCGTTTTATAACGATGCAGGGTTTCCTCGCGGTAAATCTCCGTGCGAAACGTGCTGCAGGCGCAAAGAGTCGTGATTATCAGAGACGAAATTACAAGCAGGGCAATAAGTTTTTTATCTCTCATAGCGAACAATCCCGTAGTCATCGCTGGTTTCATGGTGAATCAAAACCGCAATTCCATTCCCACTTCCATACGCTTTTCAAATTCAAATGCTGCCCGATCGCCCAGAGAAGCATAAGTGATCACCTGGTAGCGGTGTAAAAATCGAGGGCGATATTCCAGGCGACCGAAAAAATTGTAGCCGTTATCATCCTCATTTTGACTGTAACGGGTCTGTAGTTGTACTCCCCAGAGCGTGTTATCCCAAGCCAGGCGCAGGTTGGTTTGTTCATTGGAAGAAAGTTTGGAATCATCGATCGTGCGCTGAATCCACTCCAGGGCGACTCGGACATTGTGCTGCTCCCGTTGATACATTGTATCCAAAGTGAAACGCCAGGTGCCGTTGTCATCACCATCGATATTGTTGACCTGCAGACTCGAGGCCCATTGATCGTTCCACCGGTGTGTTAGCGTGCCAAGAAAAGTGTTGGTGGGGCCGTCTTCATTGTCCTGGCCGTACCAACTGAGAAGAAAGGTGTCCCGGGCACCGATGCCGAATCGAAGGGAGGTATCGATCTCGCGGAGTTTTTGATGGTCGCTGTGCCGCTGGAGGTCGAAAACCCGTGCTGTGAGATATGGATTTCGTAAATAGTGGCCCCCCATCGGCATCGCGAAATCCAAGCTGGCTTGGATACCCCGACTATCACGGGTTATTCCGTTTAGAGGGTTTGCGAAATCGGCAGCGAAGTCTTCACCCAAATCAATGTACCCTGCCGCCATACGCAACCTTCCCTGGTCGTATTGCGCCGACGCCGAAAAGCCGATAGCGTTGCTTCGCTCCGTGTCGTCGGTGTGGATGAACTCCATGAGCAGGGTCAGCGGCTCGAGGATAGGCACCCTCAAATCGGCTGCCAGGGCCCGGTTGCGGTTCCAGTCATCAGGGTTTTCAGGTAGCCGCGCTCTTCTATAGGTGTAGCTTGCTCCCCATTGCCATTCACCTTCGGCGCCATATTGCAACCGGGCCGCGCCCCCGGATTCTTCCGAATCCACGTCACCTTCGCTCGTAAAGCCAAGGCCTGCGGCATACAAAGCACCCCAATGCTGATCGATCCGAAAACCGACCTTTTTTCGCTCGCTTTTGAAATCACTAAAAATGTTAATGGGATCATCAAATCCCCCCAGTCCCTCGCGGAAAATGCCCTTGATTCTGCCGCCGGTCCAATTTTGTTCGACAAACGCCTGACTGGCGTCGTAGTTGGAAGCTCCGCCGGGATACGTATCGATAGCGGAAAACACACCATTCACCGTGCGGCGGTCATCTTGGTAAGAAAACTGTGTTCTGGCACGAAGCTGCCCCGTATCTTCATGGTCCTCTCCGTCATGCCGCCAAAAGGAGGATAAGGAACCGCTGATTTTATAGTCATGTTTCTCCGGTGGCAGGTTTTCCGGTGCCGGCGTACCAGCAGGCGGCTTGATATCGGCAAGGCGGACATTTACGATCCCTCGCCCCCGGCTGCCATCCTTGAATTGAACTTCGAAGATCAATTCATAGCCGCCATCGGGAAGCTGTTTTTCATTTTGGTCCAGGCCGTCCCACTCAAAAATTTGATCCCCTGTCAAAAGTTCGATGAATCGATATTGATTGACGATCTGGCCCCGGAAGTCTCGAATCCTTACGGCCACTTCTTGGGCGTCTTTTTGCAGCTCGTAACCGACTGCAACCGGACCCTGGTCAGGGTTGAAAATGCCGGCATCGTTCAGCGGAATCCGCAAGCCGGCATTTGCCTGCGCCTGGGCAAATAGAACCAGATAAAGAAATGACAGAAGGGCTGGAAGACCTCGTTTCAGGACTTTCCCAATATCCCGGGTGCCGGGCTGCATCCCGGCCATTAGGAGCAATCTCCCACCGAGATCGTAATGGCATCGATGGCCTGAACCCCGTCTGTGGTTTCAATGGTCGCTTCAATGTCGTAGACACCCGCACTTGACGTAACATCACCGCAATCGATCGTGAAATTCGATTCGTCGATGATGGTTACCGGGCAACTTCCCATCTCCCAAGGGGCGTCAACGATAATGTTGTCCAATGTCCCGCTGCCGTTGGCATATGTTCCGGTTACCGTCAAGCTGCCGCAAACAAAGAAGTCGCCGTTTGCTGGTGAAGTGATGGTAATGGAAGGGGGCGTGAAGGAAGTGGTGCGAAAAATAAAGCCCGAAGCGGACGCACGGACGCCGTCACTGTCCACCCCGGTGACTTCAATACTGTTGGCGCCATCGGCAAGCTTTACCGTGCCTTCAAAGCGTCCATCTTCGCGACGGAAACTCACAGGACCTTGCAGGGCGCCGTTCACACGCGCTTCGATCAGATCAATGAAGTCGGCCGTAGTGGTCACACTTCCCTGGATCCGGATATCACTTTCAGTCGTTGTTGGGGGTAAGCGGTCCAGCGTAATGACCATGCCTGTATCGAATGGAACGGACGGAATATAAATCGGGATCGTTAAAGGAATGACCCCTTCCTGCTCCGGGCCGCAGCCCAGGGTCAAGTTGAAATAGGCTTCGTAGGGGTCGCTGAGAACCTTTTCTAAAATGTTACGGTCTATCCGAAGATCAAAGCCCTTCATGGGTACCAAGGTGGATCCGGGTTCCATCTCTGCGTAAGATACGCTCTCCGTTTCCACATCGATCTCCAGATCCTCGGAAGAAAGGCGCGCCACGCAGGACAAAACGTCATCCGTGTCGTTTTTCAGTGAGACGAACAACCGCACAAACTCCCCCGGGTTAGCTCGCCCGTCACCGTTATGGTCCTCGAGTTCCATCAGCGAAAGACGGTTAATCACCAATCCCTGTCCACCGCTTTCAAGGGGTGTGGTGATCTCCATAGCCCGGGTGAATCGTAGCGATTCACTTGTCTGGTTTCCGTGGCTGTCAGTAGCTGAAATTTCTGCAAGATGAGGTCCGTCGGAAAGCTCCAAAGGACCGTCAACGGAAAAATAACCGCTGGCAGGGTCATAATACAGTTGGTCGGCATCCACCGCCTGACCGTCGATGGTCAGCGACAGACCGGTGCGATCCAAATCACCGCCCTGATCCACAATCATGGCCGTCAGGGCCGGGCCGCCGATCTTACGAACGGCATCCGGCATTACTTTAAAGTCGTAAATGAACGGGGATAACTGGTAATCAAAGGCCGTCGAAGTCTCTGCCCACAAACCGGTAGCATCCGTTGCCCGAAAGCGAGCCAGGTGCGGCCCTTCATCAACCCCGGCGACATAACCGGCCTTGAAATCAAATCTGTCGTACCCGCCGGAATACTCTGATATCGAATACAGCGTAAATGGGCGCAGCACCTGTCCATCCAGCCAAAGGGTGGTTTTCTCCTCTACAATTTGGGAATCGTCTTTCGCTTCCGCGGTCAGGTAGGCGGAGGCCCGCTCCCCGTAGCGACGAACTACTTCAGGGGGCTCCCTCTGCATCGTAATGTCAAGGGGCACCGTATTACGGTTTCCGGCCTTGTCTTCAGCTTTGATTCGCAGTGTGAAAAATTCCCCTCTGGGAGGCGGGGTGAACTGGCTGGTAAGCAATCCATTTTGAAAGCTAAATGCCGGCCTGCTACCCCTACTAAGAAGCCGATAACCCCAACTGGTCTTATTCCTGTTAGGATCACTTTCGGCGGTCAATTCGATCTTGAGTTCGGACAGAGGCATGCCGTGGTCGTGAATGGAAGCCCTCAGAAGATTCGTATTTCCGTCATAATTCGGTCGGATTACCGGCGCCAAAATGTCCCGCTTTTCTAAATGACACTCTTTAAACTCTTTGAATTGAAATGGCAGCCCGAATCCGCCAGCCAAAAATCGCAATGGAATATTCCGATTGCCATCCCTGGCCATCACCACGAAATAAAAAACCCTGCCTTTACCGGTGGTCGCCTGACGGCCTGTTGCTGACAGTGAGGTGACCCCACCGGATCTCTCAGGAATGGGTTCATAGCGCCCCCGGTCATAGCTTTCCCCGAGCATTTCAATATGTAGTGGCAGGCCTTGGGATGTCGCCCAGCGACTTTCATATTCATTGATAGGATCGCGGGATCGCAGCTGAACCAACCGCATGGAGCCGGCCTGACTCTTGATGGGCACAAAGCGGCCGTTCCGGTAGAAGCCCCATTTCATGACCTCCTTGCAGATTTGCACCACAGCCCTGCCGTCCCCGGTGGTACCAAGAACTTTTTCGACATCACGCGTGTTGGGGGTGTATGTTTGAGGCCTGCGGGTCTTTGCGTCTGATTCTTCTCTATCCCCCTCACCTCCTGCATCGCCGAAGATCTTGCAATTTTCCGTCGTGGTCTGTTTGGCGAAATCCATGACACGCAATGAGGCGGTCTGCACCGAAGTTGGAATGTACGGAAGGGTTGCTGTTAACTTTCCTGTGTCGGGGTGGAAGTCGGTTTCCAGGCGATATCCGGATAGCCACAACTCGATGGAGAGACGATCCCGCGGAGTTCCCTGGTCGCTTATCGTGGCCTTCAGTGTATTCGCCTCGCGATCATATCGCAGTCGTTCGATGACAGGAGGATCCAACCGCACGAGCATTTCGCCTTCATTGTACATGGTTCGATTGGCTGCAGAGGTACTTCCTTGCGTGTTTAGAAACCCGGCAATTTTGTGGGTTATGGCTGTCTTGACGCGCACCATACCCTCTTGGGCCGGTCCCCTCGCCAGACAGGCGTCACCCTCCTGCTCAAACCAGTATTTCTGACCGTCGAACTCAAACCAAGAGCCGTTGGTATCGATCAATTCGATAGGTGTATAGGCTACCCGGGCAACCAGTTGATCGCCTTCCTGTTCCACGCTGAGTTGGAACGGATCGGCTTCGGCTTCCATAAACACGGGGATGGTGAACGTCTCAAAGGTGTAGCTAAAGGCGTCTTCAGGAAGGTGATCATAAACACTGTCCTGAGGGTCGCCTGAATCAATTCGGCTGACGGCTTGGCAAAAATTGACACCTGCGGGGTCGATCCTGAGGGCTGTGGGCATGGTCACGCGCAAGGTGGCCACCTGGTCGCCCATGATCGCAGGGTTTCTCTGGGCAATCCTGAAAGTTACCTTGCTGTCTTCAAAGTCCTCATCTTCCATCTTTTGAACATCGATATGTTTCGATTCACTCGTCACCTCGATGAGGTTGCTTATGGCTTCCTGAATGTGGGGCGTCATCGCAAAGATTTCGGGGGGTTGTTTCCTCTGGTACCTCCGGCGTACGACATCCGGATAGTAATAGTCTTTTCCGGAATAGCCGTAGGTGCTAAAAACGAGCTCTCGGCCCATTCCTGCCGACAACCCCAACGCTTTGAGAGACGGCTCAACCAGAATTTCACTGACCGTTTGGGTGAATGAATCACCAACGCCGCATTTGTATATCGCAAAATCTGGCGAAACCAGACTTCCGACGCTAAAGGACTCACTGGCCTTTCCAGTATTGCCGGCGCGATCCTTTAGAGCGACCGAAACGCTGAAATGGCTATCGTGCTCCGCCGCGCCGCCAGGGAAAGCGACAAAAACGAGAAGATTCAATTCATTGTTTTCGTGGGTAAGGATTGAATTTTGAACCGATGCACCATTAGCTGTAACCTTCAGACCACATTCCGCAGGATCGATGGAAACCCCGGAGCCGATATCCGGATCGGTGATTCGGAACCGAAGCATGCTGGCCGTGCGCGGAAAGAGACTGTCCTCAGGTTCCACAAGTTCGATTAGCGGGCTCTTTGTATCGACGATGAACAAAAGTTGTTTCCGGTCTTTCTGGCTGCCATCCGGGGTTAGCGTCTTCACGGCGGCAGTGTGTCGGCCATCGTTGAGCCCCGGAAGGCTGCCGCTGAGGTCAAGCTGCCCCCCTTGGTCGGGAGCCAACCGAAAGCCCGTTAAATCGTCATTGGTCGTCACCTCAACCAGAGTGGGATCGTTGGGAACCCGTCCTGGATTCAGTTCCGGGACAAGTTTAGCTGAAAATGAATCACTTCCAGATCTGACAAATAAAATTTTACCGACGGTGTTTTCTTCAGCAACGAGAGGGTTGGCAAATTGCAGGAAAAGGGAAAGACCAATCACAAAAACGGATGCGTAACTTTTCAGACGTAAAACCATGCTTGGGACTGTTATGCGGTGGAACCGAATTCCCTTGGGTGCTTCTGATCGGAAGTCGTTTGGGACGATAATTTCTTTGGATCGCCGGTACCAATTCATATTTTCAGCATCCGATTGAGGTGAAGTTCAGCAACGGCAAAACAACACAAGAGAGCTAACATTCGGTATGCTTGTTCGAATGAAACCAAACTTGAAATCGACAATGCCGATGGCACGGTGGGGCGAGGAAACCGGCTGAGGATGGAAGATCGCCCTGTTACGATATTGTTTTTTGACAGCCAGAGCTGAAGTTCAGGAAGCTTGGTGTCGATTATGAATAAACG
>JASFFM010000103.1:0-11182 GCA_050124295.1 Desulfobacterales bacterium
AAGGTAAGGGCGTCCCTCTCAAGGATGCGCTGCAGCGCCCGGCTGCGGGTTCGTGGGGAGCCAGAGTGCTGCGCTCCTTGGTGGAGATTCATTTTGGGTGATGCCACCCCGTCGGCCGGATGTCAGGCATCCACGGCCGGGCGCTTGATCTGTCGTGCTTCATCCCGGATGCGGTCGAATTGCTGGCATACTTCCGGGGCGATGCAGGCGGGTTTGATGCCGTAGCGCAAATAGGTGATGAAACTTTTCAGGCATTCGGCATATTCCCGGCCGCAGAGGACTTTCTCCTCCTGGGAGGATCGGGCCAAATACCGCCGGCGTTCGGCTTCGGTGGCCTCCCGATCGGCCATGGCGATGATGTCGTCATAATTGCATCCATTGGTTTTCTGTACGAAATCGTCGAAATCACATCGGTCTGAGATCATCCAGCCTCCTAAGGCATCAGTCGTAAGGTCTCCGGGTTCACGAATCGTCTTTGTATACCTTTCGCAAAAAACCAACGTTCGAATCTCCTTCAACGGAGCCTAAGTACGAGCGCCAGCTTTATGTAGGCCGCCTTTGTTAGGAACATATTAGAATTGTGTTAAGGTCCTGATTTTCTATTGACAGTTTACTAGCGAATCTCTCAAATAAGATTTATTCGAGGCAGTTAGCGTCCTGTCAGCCTTCCCTGACGTTCCCCAGCAATCCCAAGGAGGTGTTCATGAAAATCTTAGGAAGCAGTGTCAACGTCGGAACGCTCGCCGTCGGTGCCGGTATCGTTTTTCTGGCGCCGGTAGTGATCCCTGTGGTCACCGGAATTCTCAAACCCCTAGCCAAAAATGCGATCAAGGGGAGCCTGCTGGCCTATGAAAGGGCCAAGATCGCCACGGCCGAAACCATGGAATCCCTTGAAGACCTCGCTGCGGAAGCCAAGGCCGAACTGGCGGAAAGCTCAAGTGACGAAGCACCCAAGACCAAGAAGGCTGCCAAGGGGGGCAAGGCGTGACGTTGCCGGAAGCGGTGGTCGTTCACGCCACCCACGAACGGCAGCGCATTCGTATTCCCGCATGTCGCGGCAATCTGGAGTATTTCGACGAGGTGCGCAAGGCGGCGCTGAAAGCCCCCATGGAGTTGATTCGATCCAACACCCTGACCGCCAGCATCCTGTTTGAAGGGGAACATACCACCCCTGATGCCGTCGCCAGGTTCGGGCGCGACAACGAATTATTCACCATCCGGTCCGCTTGGCCCGCTCCCCCTGTGGCCGAGCGGATGACCGCCCCATTGGCGGCCGTCGACAGCGGCATCCGGGAAATATCAGCCGGCAAGGTGGATTTGCCCGGAGCTCTCTTCATCCTTCTGATCTTTTCGGCCCTCTATGAAATTGCCAAAGGGCGTTTCAAAACGCCCCCCTGGTACACCGCCTTCTGGTATGCCTTTGGCCTCTTCACCAAGACCATGATCGACCGTCAAAGCGGCGCAGCGAAGCCGGATGGTCCAGGCAAAGCCTAACCGATTGCTAACATCCTTGTGATCCTCTGGCCGAACTCCGGGGGAAAAGCGCTCATCTCGGTCGGTGGCCGACAGGGGGATTCCTTGCCCTCCCGACAGCTGCGATCCGCATCGGCAAATGCCCTGGATGCGGACGAAAAAGGACGGTGCGCGCACCCCATTAATAACCGGAGGTCGAATTGACCGAACTCGTCGTTGCAGTGCATATCGCGGTTCGCGGGCGCGCACGCTTCAAAGTTGCCGGCCTCCGCAACGGGCCGGTGCTGAAGCACATCCTGGAATTCTACCTGCCGCAGCATCCCGACCTGATCCGAGCCGCTGCCAGCACGACCACGGGCAATCTGCTGGTCGTCTTTTCCGAAAACCTGACTGCCGATACGGTGCGAGATCTCATCGTCCAGGCCGTCAACCGCCGGGCGGTGGACCTCGATGTTCAACCCCCGCCAGAAACGGGAGGGTCGCGTGGGGCGGAGCCAGCTGAAGACGCTGCCCTGCAGCGCCTTGCCGAGACCGACATCACGGGATCCATCCGGGCGGGCCTCAAGTCGGCAATGAGCCGGATGGTTGACGATGCCGCCGTCTCGGCCCGCACGGCCTGGCACACCCTCGCACGCAACACCTTGGGCGAGGTCCTCGAGACCGATTTCAAGACAGGTCTGACGGAAGAAGACGCCCGACGCCGCCTGGCGGAAGGCGGTGCCAATCGCCTGCCCGAAGCCGACGCCCGCTCCGATTGGGAGATTATCTTCGACCAGATCAACTCCCTGCCGGTCTATCTTCTTGGGGCGGCCGCCTTCGTCTCGGTACTCACCGGCGGCTTTATCGACGCGGTGGTGGTCATGGGCGTCGTGGCCGCCAATGCCGCCATCGGCTACGTCACCGAGACCCGGGCCGAGAAAACCATCAGTTCCCTGCGCCGCTTCGTCAATCCCGTAGCGCTGGTCCAGCGTGAAGGCCAAACCCGGCAGATTCCGGCCCACGAGGTGGTGGTCGGGGATCTGCTCGTACTCAAGCCCGGCATGTACGTCCCGGCCGACGCCCGGCTGATCGAGGCCTCCCATCTGAGCGTGGACGAATCCATGCTGACCGGTGAGAGCATGCCGGTCATGAAGTCCGCCACAACCTTGCGCATCCGCAACACACCCCTGGCCGACCGCTTGAACATGGTCTATATGGGCACCCTAGTCACCGGGGGACAGGCCACGGCCGTGGTGGTGGCCACCGGCAGCCGATCCGAGATCGGTCGACTGCAGCTGCTGTTGGAGCAGACCGAAAGCCCTGAGACCCCCATCGAACGCCAGCTGCGGATCATGGGCGACCAACTCGTGATTCTCTGCGGGATGGTCTGCGGATTCGTTTTTTTGATCGGCTTTCTGCGCGGTTACGGCTTTCTGCCGATGCTGCGCTCGGCCATCTCCCTGGCCGCCTCGGCCGTGCCCGAAGGCCTGCCGGCCGCCGCCACCATCAATTTCGCCCTCGGCATCCGGCGCATGCAGCGCGACCACGTGTTGATCCGCCGCCTGCAGGCCGTAGAAACCCTGGGATCCATCCAGACCATCTGCCTCGATAAAACCGGCACCATTACCCGCAACCGCATGACCGTGACGCGCATCGTCACGGCCGGGCGCCGGATCGAGGTCGATCGCAACCGTTTTCAAAACGACCATCGCCGCATTGATCCCCTGTCCGCCCCGGAAATCGAGGCGTTGTTGACCTGCGGCTGCCTGTGCAGCGAAACCCGGATCAACGGAGCCGCCGCGCCCGGGGAGTTCGAACTGCACGGGAGCTCCACTGAAAACGCCCTGGTCTTTGCCGCCCTGGCCGCCGGCATGGACATCCGGGAATGCCGCCGTACCCATCCGCTGATATTCATCCAGCATCGCTCCGAGCAGCGCCCCTACATGGTTTCCCGTCACCAGACAGCAAGCGGGCGCCAACGCTGCTACGTTAAGGGCAGCCCGCCGGAAGTGCTGGCAATGTGCCGCTGGCAGCTGGAGGCGGGTGCGCAGGTTGAACTCGACCGCGGCCGGCGCCGGGACATCGAACGTCTCAACGATGCCATGTCCGGCGATGCCCTGCGGGTGCTGGGACTGGCCATGGTCGACGTGGATGCGGACGATCAACAGGCGATGGAGAACCGGCTGATCTGGCTGGGTCTGGTGGGCATGACCGATCCCATTCGCCAGGGGGTCAAACCGCTGATCGATGTTCTCCACCGCGCCGGCATCGAGACGGTCATGATCACCGGCGACCAGAGCACGACGGCCTTCGCCATCGCCGACAAACTGGGCATTGCCGGTGAGAATCGCCTCGAAATCCTGGACTCCTCGGAGCTGACTTCGGTGGATCCGGAACTGCTGGCGGCCATCGCCAAGCGCGTCCACGTTTACTCACGGGTGAGCCCGGCCCACAAGCTGCGCATCGTGCAGGCCATCCAGTCCTCGGGCCGGACGGTGGCCATGACGGGCGACGGCATCAACGACGGCCCGGCCCTCAAAGCCGCCGACCTGGGCATCGCCATGGGGGAAACCGGCACCGATGTTGCCCGGGAAGTGGCCGACGTGGTACTGGAGAAGGACAATCTGGAAACGCTCGTGGTGGCCGTGCGGGACGGACGGGCCACCTACGAGAATATCCGCAAGTCGGTGCGCTTTTTCCTGGGCACCAACATGACCGAAATCATGGTCATGGCCGCCGCCATGACCCTGGGCATCGGATTTCCCCTCAACGTGATGCAGCTCTTGTGGATCAACATCATTTCCGATATTTTCCCGGGGCTGGCGCTCTCCGTGGAGGATCCGGAACCCGACATCCTGGAGCGCCCGCCCCGCGATTCCCAAGCGCCGCTCTTCGCCCGCGAGGATTTCAAACGCATGACCGTGGACGCCGCCCTCATGTCGGCGGGGTCCCTGGGGGCTTATGCCTACGGCCTCAGCCGCTACGGCGCCGGTGCGCGGTCGGCCTCGCTGGCTTTTCAGAGCCTGACCATCGGCCAGCTGCTGAACGCCTACAGCTGCCGGTCGCAAACCCACAGCCTGTTCGAACGCCGCCAGCTGCCGCCCAACCCGTATCTGAACGTCGCCATTCTGGGATCGCTGGCCCTTCAGGGCCTCACGATCTGGTTGCCACCGGTCCGCCGCCTGCTCGGGGTCGCCCCCCTCGGCCTGGCGGACTTGGGCGTCATCGGCGGAACCGCGCTGCTGTCGTTGGCGGCCATTGAAAACGCCAAACCCCGTCGAGGATGAACATGATGATTAGAAATTTTATCTTCACGTCCGAATCGGTTACCGAAGGCCATCCCGACAAGCTCTGCGATCAGATCAGCGACGCGATTGTCGATTATTTTCTCAACCAGGATCCAATGGCCCGGGTACGCGCCGAATGCGCGGTATCCAGCGCCATCGTGTTCATCGCGGTCCGGTTTCGCTCCAAGGTCAAGACCGACTTTTCCCGCATCGCCCGCAAGGTGATCAAACGCATCGGCTACGAACACGAAGACTTCAACGAACGCATCTGCAGCATCCTGACGACCCCCAATGTGCTTCCGGTGCTGACCAAGGATCTCTTTGACGAGAAGACCCTCACCGAAAAAAAAATCGACAAGATCGCGGCCCGCAACCAGGTCACCGTGTTCGGGTTTGCCTGCGACCACACGCCCACGCTCCTGCCCTATCCCATCTGGCTGGCCCACCGCCTGGCGCGTCAATTGACGGCGGTGCGGCGCATCCAGGCCCTGCCCTATCTGATGCCCGACGGCAAAGTCCAGGTGGGGGTCGAATTCAAGGACCGCCGTCCCAGCCGCATTCACAGCGTGACCATCACCGCCAACCAGCAGGAGATGCGAAAGCCCACCCTGAAAAAGCTGCGCGCCGATATCCGCGAACATGTTGTGGCCCCGGTTTTCGAGGACGAGCCGGTTCAGCCCGACCGCCGCACCAAGATCATCGTCAACCCGGAAGGCCCCTTCTTCGGAGGGCCGACCCACCATTCCGGCCTGACCGGACGCAAAAACGCCATCGACACCTACGGGGAGTTTTCCCGCCACAGCGGCAAGGCTCTCAGCGGCAAGGACCCCCTGCGCATCGACCGCATCGGGGCCTATGCGGCGCGCCATGCCGCCAAGAACGTCGTGGCTGCAGGCCTGGCCACCGAATGCGAGGTGCTTCTGAGCTACTCCATCGGCACCACTCAGCCTGTCTCGCTGCAAGTGCAGACCTTCGGCACCGGACGCATCGACGACAAGGACATCGCCCGCCGGGTGCGCGATACCTTCGATTTTCGTCTGGCCGCCATCCTGCGCGATTTGAACCTGCGCCATCTGCCCTCAGAGGCTGGCGGCCGGTTTTATCAGGAACTGGCCGCCTACGGCCACTTCGGCCGCACTGATATGGATCTGCCCTGGGAAAAGAACGACCACGTCGAGGCCCTCAAGACCGGCCTGGCCGCCTGAGGGGCGCAATTACCGGCACCTGATAGAGGAGAGCTGCCGTGATTACGGCCATCGTCAACCAGAAAGGCGGCGCCGGCAAAACTACGGTGGCCGTCAACCTGGCGGCCGGGCTGGCCCAGCGCGACTTCCGGGTCATCCTTGTGGACAGCGACCCCCAGGGAAGCGTGCTGCAGTGGGCCTCCATCGCCCCCCAGGAAGCATTGGAGGTCGTGCATCGGACGGAGCTCGGCGACAAAAAAAGCCTCCGCCCCCTGCTGCGCCGCGGGGATCACATCGTTATCGATACACCGCCGGCGCTGGGGGCCGCCTCCCTCACCGCTATGCGCCTGGCCGACCTGGTGGTGATTCCCGTGGGGCCCAGCCCGCTGGACATCTGGTCCAGCCGCGAAACCTTGGCCCTCTTCGCCGAGGCCGAGAAAAGAAACCGCCGTCTGAAGGGCCGGCTCTTGATTGCCCGCAAGATCCCCCGCACCCGCATCGGCAAAGAAGCCCGTGAAGCCTTGCACTTTGCCGGGCTGCCTGTTCTGGAAACCGAAATTCACCAGCGCATAGCCTACGTAGAAGCCATGATTGGCGGGCGCTCGGTCCTTCAGATGAGCCCTGGTAGCGAGGCGCGTCGGGAAATCGAGCGCCTTTGCGAGGAAATTCTTACAATCTAAGGGAGGGAACCGTGTCCCCAGTCCGCCGCCGAAGCCTAACAGATGCCGTCCGCGATCCGCTGACCGCCAAACCGGCTGCTCACGCGCTAGAAAAACCCACTAAGCGGGAATCCACGACCGGTGGGATGCCGGCGCTAGCCAAATTGGCTATCGGCATGCTACTGGGATTTGCGGGCGGTTTGCTGGTGGGCCGTTTCAGCCGCTGGATATAGAAAACCGCCCCCGCAAAAACAAACGGGAACGGTTTTAAAGAGGAGTTTCGTCGCAGGAAGCGGCCACCCACATCATGGCAATGCTAGCGTCTCAAATAAAGGCCGCCAGGAGGGAAAGACCGTTGCTTTCGAGGGCCCTTCCAACGATATAGCTAAAGGCGGCGCGTCCCAAGGCCTTGCCGGCACGGGTGGCGGCCAGATCCGTGTGATGATCGTTGCGCACGGCCAGCGACCTTTCGAAAAGCCTTTCGTATTCCAGGATATTGAGAATGCACTCCTCGTCGATCTCGGCTGGATCGTAATTGACCACAACGCTGCCGGTGAGGTGGTTGACTCTGACATTGTAGATGCCGCCGTGTCCGCTCAGACTTTCCACAACACGTTGACACTTGAAAGGCTGATGCTTCAGGATAGGACTTTTGACACGCAATCGGCCCGGAACCTGATGGACGTAGTAGGTCATGTTCGGTTTCTCTCCCTGGAGTGAATTATGAAAAACAGAACGTTTTCAATTTCCCTCTAGTTCATCAAAAGTATCCTCGGTCAACTGCGTTAATGTTAAGTTAGGATTTGGTGAATTTTTCGTTAAACTTCTGAAATTCATATATTTTTATGTTCTGAAGGCCTGAGATCAAGATAGCCCTGTGGTCTTGATCTTCCCCCTCTGATGTCAAGGCATCGAAAAGCTGGTTTGTATCGAAGGGCAAGCCTTGGCCCGGCATGCGCATTTCATGTTAGACATATACAGACATTTCCCGAAGCGGGCCCCAGATTCATGCAATGAGCGTTTAAAGGACCCGTGGGCGGTGGTCCGGTGGTTCGCCCGACCTATTGGGCGCTGGCGTACCCAATGAACGCAGAGGAAGCCCTCCGCAGAAAGGCCGCAGATAACCCATGAGACGACGACACATGATCTTCCTGACCTTGGGGCTTGTCGGTTTGGCTGTAGGGGGCCTGAATCCTCCCTGCCGCAGCGCCGAAATAATTGCCCGTAACGGGACACTGGTGAAATACGACACAGGATTGGTGCAGGATTCAGCGTCTGGGTTGGAGTGGTACCCGGGACCGGATCAGGGCATGAGCTGGGCGGAGGCCCGGCAGTGGGTGGTGGGGCTGGATGTGCTGGGGGGCGGTTGGCGGATGCCGACCCGCAGCGAGCTGCGAACCCTCTTCCGCATTGGTGACGGGGTGCGCAACATTACGCCGCTTCTGGTCAATTCGGGGTATTGGCTTTGGGCCGGACAGTCCCCGGACAGCGCTGATCGATGGCTTTTCGGTTTCAGCTATGGGGGGGAAGGTTGGAGTGGCCAGGCACCGCCCGGCGGTGGCCGGGCCATTGCCGTTCGAAAAGCGGCAGGGCGCTGAAGCGGCTGGTGCTCATGGCGCTTTAGGGTGATCGGGAGTGGCCGTCTGCCGAAGGTCGCGAATTTTCCGGTTCAAAAGGCGCGTGGACCATGCCGCAAGGCCTGCCACGGCCAGGTCCACGGCCGTGAGCGGGGCAATCTTGAGCAGGCGGCGGAGGCCCGGCAACAGATGAACCCCGACCTGTGCCGCCAGCACCAGGACCAGCGCTGTTTTCAGCACAGGATTGGGGGGCCGTTTGTCAGATGACGCCCCGTCGGAAGACCAGGGCCGGCAAGTCAGAGAATGGAGTACCTTGGCCGCGGAGAGGGATTCGTAGGCCAACGTGGCCGTGCGGGCACCCGGCCCGTAGCGTGCAAGCCCATAGACCAGCGCTGTCAAGCCTCCTCCGGTCAATGCGGCCGACTCGATGAACAAATCCTGCAGATCACGTCGCGAAAAAAGCGGTTCGCTACGGTCCCGTGGCCGTTCGAGACCAATGTCGGCCTTGGCCGGCTCGCCGAGCAGCGCCAGCCCGGGTGCCAGATGGGTCAAGGGACTAATTTGCACCGGGCGCAAGGCCGCCAGAGCCGCTACGGGGGCCATGGCGGCGGCGCCGGCGGTCAGCAGCACCTCGCTGAAATGAATGGCGATGAAGTAGCGCAGGGCGCGCTTGAGGTTGCGATACGCCGCACGGCCTTCGACGATGGCGGTGAACACGGAAGTGATATTGTCGCGTTCGAGCACCATGTCGGCCACTTCGCGGGCGGCGTCGGTGCCGCTGAGCCCCATGGCGATACCAACGTCGGCGGCCCTCAGGGCGGGTCCGTCGTTGATGCCGTCCCCGGTCATGGCGACCACTTTTCCCTGGTGCTGATAAGCCTGGATGATCTGGAGTTTCTGGGCCGGATTGATGCGGGCAAAAACCTGCACATCGCGGATGAGGGCCGAGGCCAGCTCGGGCGTCAAGGCGTCGAAGCGCGACGAATCGACGATCTTGAGCTCGGAGCCCTCGCTGATCCCGATCTGGCGGGCCACGCCCTCGGCCGTCGAGCTCTGGTCGCCCGTGATCATGACGGTCTGAATACCGGCCCGATGCAGCCGTGTCATGAGCGACGCCACGCCTTCGCGAATGGGCTCGGCCATGCCCAAGAGGCCGATCCAGGTCATGGTCTTGTCCTGGGCGGGGTCGTCCGGTAGGGGTTTCGAGGTCGTGTACGCCAAACCCAGCACCCGCAGGGCGCTGCCCGCCATGCGCTGATTTTGGCTTTCGATGTGGCTCCGGGCGGCCTCCGTCAATTTGATGCGCCGCCCGCCGCGCAGCTGCCACGTACACTTTTCCAGTACTTCGGTGGGATCGCCTTTGGCGGAAACCATGAACCGCCCCCCTGGCGCCGTGTGGATCGTGATCATGATGCGGTCGAGATCGCCCCGATGCCGTACCTTTTGCAGCTTATAGCGGCGTGCGAGCTTTTGCAGGTCGAGCCCCGCCAACAAGGCCAGGTGCAGCAGGGCCACCTCAGTGGGCGAACCGCTGATCCGCCGGCTGCCGGAGATTCCCTCATCATGAATCCGGGCTTCGGTGCAAAGGGCGCAGACCAGCAGCAAACGTTGCAAATCCCGGTCCTGGAGAGGCATCAAACGCTCCCGTTCGCGCCAAAAAGCGCGCTCCTCCAGCCGGATCGTTTTCCCCGCCGTATGGATCTGCTGCACGTTGATGCGGCTACGAGTCAGAGTGCCGGTCTTGTCGAAGCCGATCACCTGAACGGCACTCAGGCTCTCCAGGGAATAGACGCGCCGGACGGCGACACGCTTGCGCTGCAGCCGCCGGAAGCCGAGCGCCAGGTTGACATTCGCCGCCGAAGGAAGGCCTGCGGGCATCCCGACGGCGGCAATGGCCAGGGCGGGCGCCATGGCCCGCATCAGACTGCGCCCGCGCAACAGGCCGAGCGCCAGAACACCGCCGCTCATGACCAATGCGGTTTTCAGAAGGGACTTGGAGAGGGCGTTGATCTTGGCCATTAACGGGGTTTGCGGCGGCAGGGTTTCGCGATACAGGGCGTTTAACTTGCCGTAGACGGTCTGATTGCCGATGGCCACGACCACACCGCGCCCCTCGCCACCCACCACCAGCGTGCCCATGAAGGCCATGTTGCGCCGCTCGAAGATATGCGTGGCCTTATTGTCGGCTATGGCGCCAGCGGTTTTCTCGACGGGCGTGCTTTCGCCGGTCAATAGCGATTCGTCGATTTTGAGATGGGCGGCCTGCAAGATACGACAATCCGCGTTTACATAGGAACCCGGAGCCAGTTCGACGATGTCGCCCACCGCCATCGCTTCGCCCGGCACGACGCCCCACGATCCGCCCCTCAGCACGCGGGCCGGGGGAAGCGGTCGACGCTTGGAAACGGCGATAGCCTGCTCTGTGCGCCGATCGATAGCGTACCCCACCAGGGCATTGGCGGCCATGGTGAACGCAAGCAGAGCGGCTTCAATGGCGGCCCCGCCAAGAAGAATGGCCACGACCTCGGCGCACAGCAGCGCGGTGGGCAGCAGGAGAAACTGCTCTTTCAGGACCTCGCCGCGACCGCGCAGCGGGGTTTCGTGGATCACATTGGCACCATGGATCCGACTGCGCTGCGCTGCGGTTTCAGGATCGAGGCCCTGTTCGGGGGCAGAATCCATTCGCTGTAAAACCTGGGTTGCAGTAAGTTGGTGCCACACGGCCGTTTGGTTTTCATCCACGCCAATGCCCAATGGTGAGGCTTTGGCTTTGGCGCGGGGCGGCGGTGCAACTGTCTGCCGCAGCATAGCGGCGACACCCTGCCAGTCCAGGGTCGTATCGAAAAAAACAAGCACGGACGTTGTTGTCGGGCTTGCCTTGGCTTGGAGTATGCCGGGCCTTCTGCGCAGGTCGTCTTCCAACCGGCGGGCAGCCTCGGCCGCTTGGTAAAGGTCGGGTACCCGGAACCGAACTCTACCTGGAACGCGGGTATGCACAGGTCGTACGGTTGAATCCATATCCA
>JASFFM010000104.1:0-10978 GCA_050124295.1 Desulfobacterales bacterium
GGTTCGAATCAATCATGCCATGCGCGATGTGCGGGCAGGCACAAAATTCGTTCAGGTGCTGCGGGCCTACGCCGCATTGAAATCTGAGTTCATATCTCGAATTCCCAAGGCGGGGATTGCTTGCCCTGACGATTCCACTGATCAAAGAAACGCCGGGTGGTAAAACCAGTCCCCACTAAACTGGAGAAATTCCAATTTAATGGCGGTGGGTGAAATAAGGCTCAATTAGGAAATGAATTACCCTATTAACTTGGGAAATAAATTTCATAAATCCCGATTTTTAGTCTTTATTTAAGACCATAACACATTGTAATATTTAGAAAATATTTTAAATCTTATTTGCACACTTATTGCAGCATAAAAGATATTCAGCCGGAAGCGAACACATCATCATTGGAGGATCCCTAATGCGATCGATCATCATCTGTTTGGCCGTCTTGTGCCTGTGCTCACCCGCCCATGCGTTGAAGGTGAACTACAACTCCCCGATCAATATCTGGAGCATTGATGATTTTGTCGTTGATGGATACCGCTATAACATCCATTTTATTTCTGCAGACATAAAGGGGGTTTCGTCCGAAGCTGATCAATCCCAGGACCCCTCGAGCGAATTGGCTGATAGTTTTATGTTTCACCCCGATATAATTCCGCAGCTCGATCAAACCAAAATAGGGCCATTCTCCGCGGCCCTGGTGCAATTATTAGATGCTGAAAGCGATATTGACAACGGCTTTCTTCCCACTGTTTTTAAAGATAAATCAGAATTCCAATTGCCATTTATGAATTCATCAGGACTCACCTCTCTGTATATGCTTCATAGTTATTACGGTATCTGGGATGAATTTGGGCAGGAATTAATGGCCTTTCATGGTGAGGTTTTTAGCAACCAGACCGTTGCCGTCGCTACTCCGGTCCCGGAACCGGCGACCATTCTGCTCCTCGGGAGCGGCTTAATTGGAGCCATCGGCTACGGAAGAAAAAAGTTCAAGTTTAATCCCTGAATTTGGTTTCCGAAACGATCGCAAAAGATAATATCCGAAAATCAATCGCGTCCTGTCATCAATCCTATGGGCAACGGTCTCCATGATTGAATGCGTTGCCTTTATCCGACCCAGAAGTTGATTTCTTTCCAATCTTCCCGCCCTTAGCGTGGCTTCGTAATAAATACAAATGCCCGCTTTCGTCGGCAGGCCTCATCATGACGGGCTAAACGATGTTCCCTGTTGGCGGCAACCGCGCTGGCGATGTTTTGGGAATACGCGTGGCGTCATGTGGTGAGTATTTGCCAAAGCCGACCATTCTCTAAATGGCAAATAAGGCGCATATTTCGGAGCCCGAAGATGGCTTGCGCCTTTCTTCAGCTTATGACGACGCCGTGGGCGCGAGGCAGCGACATCGATTAGAGACTAAACTTGCCGGCCACCTTGTCGCATAAATATGCTCCGATTGGCATGGCCGAAGTTGCCGCCGGGGAAGGGGCATTGCAGACATGCAATGAGCGCTCGCTTTCCGCGAACAGAAAATCATGCACGAGCTCACCCTGGCTGGTCACGGCCTGGGCGCGGATCCCAACAGGATAGGGCTTGAGATCGCGCATGGTGAGTGACGGACAGTACTTTCGAATACGCGCCAAATAACCGGGCCGATGAATGGAATCACGGATTTCCCCCAGGCCGGAAAGCAAATTCTGGCTGATCAGCTTCCAGAAACCGGCATAGGTCATCATCTCCAGACTATCCCGGGGACTGAAATTGATGCTGCCGTAACCTTCCCGCTTCCATCCCAACACGGCATTGGGGCCCACCGTTACGGAGCCATCGATCATACGCGTCAGATGAACCCCCAGAAAGGGCAAATCGGGATCGGGGATCGGATAAATCAGATGCCTGACGATTCCATTGTGAGCAGGAGGAAGTTGATAGTATTCGCCCCTGAAGGGAATGATGCGGAAATCGAGTTTGATCTGCATCATTCTGGCCAGGCGGTCCGCCATCAGACCGCCACAGGCCACCAGATAACGCGTCGTGACCACCTCGGGCCCCATGAGGACCCGAACCTCGTGAGGACGTTCATCGATCGCCTGAACAGCCGATCCGGTCTGGATTTTACCCCCCAGGGCGATAAACATGTCCGCCATTTGGGTGGTTATTTTTCGATAGTCGGTAATCCCCGTGGCGGAAACAAATAAGGCCCCAACCCCGGTGATGTTGGGCTCCTTTTGTCGAAGCATGGCTTCCGTCAGCCTTTCGGTGGCGAGACCGTTTTGCCGGCAGCGCTCCTCCAAGGCAATCATACGCTCGTATTCGAGCGCATCGGTGGCCACCAGCAGTTTGCCGCATTGGTCGAAAGGCAAGCCGTGTTCACGGCAGAAGCGAATCGTCCAGGCCGCTCCGCGTTTGCAGAAGTCCGCCTTGAGGCTACCTGGTTGGTAATAAACCCCGGCATGGATAACGCCCGAGTTGCGACCGGTTTGGTGCTCGGCCAAAGATGCTTCTTTCTCGATCAGCAAAATCGCGGCATCTGGATGTCTTTGTTTCATTTGATAGGCCGTGGCAACCCCCACGATTCCCCCACCGATCAAAACGATATCATAGTGATTCAAGCTCGCCTCCTATAACAGCCTAAAACAGGTCACGCCTTTGGTTTGGGTGCTTACAAGACCATTCCCCCGTATCATCTCCTCGGTATCATCGTCGCCTAAAAAACCCCATGGTATAATGAAGAATAATATATCAAGGGCAACCACCATACAAATAAAATGTCCGCCGATCCGCTGCCATCAGATGCCAACCAGCATTTTCCAATCAAAAGCCCCCTTGGATTTCCACGGTTCGTTCAGATGACCAAAAGGATGCTGTCGGGATCAACACCCGACGGGCCTACCGGCGTGCGATCAATGGTTTGTGGCCGACTTGAGCAGGGCGGCGAGACGTCGTTTCTGGCGTCAGGTGCACGTTGGCCGACAGCAGACCGAGGCCTTGCGGGGACCTAAAGCGTGGCCGCACGATTTGCTGTTTGGCCAATCGAACCCTAATCACCTCCCGACCTGGCGGGGCGGACTTTCTAAAAGTCCGCCTTGAATGATCAAGGCCCGGCACCTGCCTTACACCGCCTTGGCCTTAGGCGTCGTGTCGAAATTGTTCTTTCCGGCGCTCGTTTTTCATTTGATGCCCACACCATTGCGCCCTCGAACCCAAAAAGACGGCCTCCAAAGGTCCATTCTGCGAGGGTGCCCCGAAGCATGGTAGACCTTATTTGCGGGCGACCTTTTCCAAAGGCCAGCGATGCCGCCATCGAAGCCTTGGACAGTTCCATTCCTAGCCGGCACACCTGGCCGCCTCATACGTCGATCGTCGGTGTCTCGTACCGGCCCAATCAACGAATGACGTTTGTTCCTATGGCCGGCGTATCGCCGATGGGCCCCCTCGGGATCTGCAACCGCGCCCCCGATATTATCATGCTGACAATTTCCACGGGATTATGGTAATTGGGGAAAGCCCCCAGAGTGGCCTCAGGCGTCATTGATGTTGCCGCGACGCTATATTCGTCGTCGCTGAGATTATGCGTGTATTTGAGGTCGTAAAGCGAAACCATCAACCTTGTACTGATGCCCGGGCGACCCTGGTCAGGACTAAAGGTCTCACGGAACACTTCGTCCATGCGATCCCCGTTGATGGCTCGGGCCAGTTTAACCAGACCATGCCCCGGATCGATCATTTTCGTCAGTTCGGGACGGAATAAATCGCTCTATCGGCTTCTCTGTTTTGATTTCTTTGGTTTCATGTCGAAAATTTGCAGGAAAATGAAGGGTTGTGGGGTAAAATCCTATAGATTCGATAGCCCAGAACGATAAATTTTGCCAATATATTCTGATAGATAAATGGTTTTTCAGGAACGCCTACATTACGGAGATCCCCGTGGTCGGTCATTTGGGGCATGCTCCGCCGGGAACGGCTTAACCCGTCTTTTATTGTCGGATCTTGAACCCGAGGGTCTCTCCTGCCCACGAAATAAGGTCTCTTAGGAAAGCAGCGGATGGATTTTGCGACCGTCGAAAAACATGTTGGCGGCATTCCTTATATCTTGCCGGCGCTGGCGCGGGAAATATACGATTTCATCATGGCCCAAAAACCCCGGGCATGCCTTGAATTGGGTTTTGCGCACGGTGCCTCGAGCTGCTTTATCGCCGCGGCACTGGAGGAAGTGGGCCATGGCCATCTGACCGCGGTAGACCTCTTGTCCGCGCGTCATTGGCAACAACCCGCCATTGAGGATCTGCTGGCCCGAACCGGGTTACAGCCATGGGTTACCGTCGTGCGCGAGCCCACCAGCTATACGTGGTTTCTAAAGCGCCAAATAGAGGCCTGCACGCAGGCGAACACCTGCCGGCCCTGCTACGATTTCTGTTTTCTGGACGGCGCTAAAAACTGGACGATCGACAGCGCGGCCTTTTTTCTGGCCGATAAACTGCTTCGCCCGGAAAGCTGGATTCTTTTCGACGACCTGCAGTGGACCTATGCCAGCAAGCGCAAAGAGGGCAAGCGGAAATCTGACGGCATCGATCTACATACAATGGGCCCCGATGAAATCGAGCAGCCCCATATTGAATTGATCTTCCAGCTGTTGGTGATGCAACATCCTGATTACGCCAATTTCCGCATCCAAGACAATTGGTGGGCCTGGGCCCAGAAAACACCTAACGGCGACAAGACGCCAGTCGTGGTGATGAGCAAAGCCTACCAGCGTCGCCTAGCGGAATGGGAGCGGCGCAGCGGTCGGCGGCATCGCGCCCCTTTCGAGCCCCATGCCGATCCATCCGGTAAACATTGATTTTCGGCGTCGCCACCCGCACACCCTGGGTGCCGCCATAGACCTGCGGCGCGAGGGCTTTGAATGGCAGGGCTGTTGTGCGCCTTGCGGCAATCCTCACCGGCCACGCAGCCCCAGCAGGGCCGGCCTTAATTCGCTGTCCCGGGAGGGTTCCCAACACGGTCGGCCAATGGTCGCGAACTTGGCCCCGCTTGATCCACAGGTGGCGGTCCAGTTTTTGGGCTGAAATCCGGGCCCGCCTCGACCAGGTCCACCACCCCGTTGGTATCGCTGCCCTGCGCGGTATCTCCGCCGATGCCTCTTCACCCCGAAGATTGCATCCCCGATCCGCGCATACAAAGGGCAGGCCCCTTTCAATTGATGGCCGGACCGGTGGCGGCAACCACACTGGACTTCTTTTCGCGGGGGTTTAGGGCGCTAATGGTTTCCCGGAGCGCTGGCCCTAAATGCGCCCGGTGCATGCCAGCCAAGCATACGGGTTCATCGAAGCCTGAGGGGGACTATTTCCGGCGACCGGCGATGCGCACCCGGTCGGAGAAAAGCTTGGTGCAGGTAGGGCAATAGTGGTGGTGAGCCTTAAGATCGGCATGGGGGGTGATCCGCTGATGGATGTGGTCCAAAAAGCGTGCCGTGGCAAACATGGCCCCGCAGCCTTCACAGCGTTCCAGGGGATGGCGACCGATCACCTCATCGCGGATGGAAATGGTACGAACATTGTCGTTATCTGCAACCTTGATGACCCGGGTCGGGCAAATGTTGACGCAGGTGCCACAGCCGATGCAGCGGCCCTCGAGCGGGACGACGTAGTTCAAGGCGCCATGCTTCTCCATGGTCAGGGCCGCCGGCCCCACGACCTCGCGGCAGACCCGGATGCAAAGCCGGCAGCGGATACAGCCATCCGGAGCGGGACCGATGGCGATCCCCCAGTCCAGGGCCATCTGCCGGATGGCATCGGATTGAGGGGCCAGCGCCAGCAGGTTCTCGAAGGCGTGGCGACGCGCCTGCTGCACCAGTTCGCCTGTGGTTTTTACCGCCAGGCCTTCTTTCGGATGCAGCACGCAGGCCAGCCGGGTGGTTGGCCGCCCGCTTTTTCCAATGGTTTCGACGGCGCATAGATGGCAAACACCGGCAGGCTTCAAGGCGGGATGATGACAAAGCGCCGGCAGGGCGATACCGTTAGCCCGCGCCACGTCCAGAATATTCTGATCGGCTGCGGCTTCCAGCGTCTGATTATCGATTTGAATGGTGAACAAAACGCCAGTCTCCCCCTAATGCCGCCCATCAATCCGGCCAATCGCCTGGCCATCCCCATGGCCGGGCGATAGCCGTTCCCATAGCCTTCAATCCAGCGCGCGCAAGCAATCCTGCGGCAGACGGTGCGTGCCTTTGCCCTCCAGACTGACTTCGACCAGCGCATCCGGATCGTTGATGGCCGTATCCGGGTCCGTTACAATCCCGTGCAAGCCCACAAAAGCATCCATATAGGACTCCCAACTTTCGTCCTCGGATTTACGGAAAAGCTCGATTCTCTGCCCTCTCCGGAAAACCATGCTTGCACCCCCCTTTCTGCTCGACAGTTGTTACGACTCCGGCTGCAGGGTCGTGGCCGCCGCCTGACGCGCACATCGATCGCAGACCGGCCGGCGATCGATCAGCGGACCAATGCCCTTGGTTCTTTTTCGCACATACTCCAGATAGCGAAAGGGCTCCATCTGCGTGCCGCACACCGCGCACGCGGTCAATGCTTCCCGGTTGAGAACGGTGCCGCACAGGGACAATACCCGCTCGCCGTCGCGGTCTTCGATCTGCATGGCACCGGTGGGGCAGTTGGCGGCACAGGCCCCGCACAGAATGCAGCGCTCCGCCGTTACCCGATAGTCGGTTTCCACCGGATTGTCGAAGTCGAAATACCCCATCTGAAGCGCATCGACCGTCATTTTGTCCCGGCAGACTTCCACGCATTTACCGCAGCGCAGGCAAATGTCGCAGCGCAGACAACGCCCGGCCTCTTCCCGCACATCGCTTTCCATATAGCCCAGCTCCACCTGCTGGAAGGTCGTGCGGCGTCGATCGATGTTGAGCAGGGCCATCTCCGGTCGCTTGGCCGTCATTTTCCGGTTGGCCGACAAGGACTGGCACGCGATTCGTCCGCGCCGGACCGGCACGGGCGGCATTTTGGGCTGGGGGATACCGGACAGATAGCGATCGATGCCTTCGGCGGCGCGCTTGCCGGCCCCGATCGCTTCGATCACCGTCGCCGGGCCGGTGACCGCGTCCCCCACGGCAAAGATGCCCGGAAGGGATGTCTGCATGCTGACCATGTTGGTATCGAGGGTGCTGCGACGGGTCCAGTCGAGACCGGCCAACTGATCGATACCACGCGTATCCACCTGCTGTCCAATCGCCGATATGACCGCATCGGCCTCAATATCGAATTCACTGTTCTCCACCGGCACCGGGCGCATGCGGTCACTGCCTTCCTGGGCCACCAATTCTGCCCGCAGACAGCGCAGCCCTTCCAGACGGCTGTCCCGGCCAATGATGGCTTCGGGGATGGTCAAAAACCGCATCTCCACACCCTCTTCCTCGGCCTGTTCCACTTCCTCTTCATCGGCCGGCATTTCATGCCGGGTGCGTCGGTAGGCCAGGATAACCGATGTGGCCCCCAGCCGAAGGCTCGTGCGGGCCGCATCGATGGCCACATTACCACCCCCGATGACGATCACTTTCTTGCCGGGAACCACACGGTTGCCCAGCGCAACGTCTCGCAGGAATCCAATCGCATCTAACACCTGGGGAAAATCGTCTTCCCCGGGAATACCAAGGTTGTAAGCTTTATGCGCGCCGATGGCGAGTAAAAAGGCGGCGAAGCCTTCCTGCTGTAAATCTTGCATGGAGACATCTTTCCCCAGGCGGGTGTTGAATACGAAATCAACGCCCAGATCTTGCAACATGGCCACTTCCCGATCGATGACCTCCCGGGGCAAGCGGTAGCGAGGGATCCCAAGCAGAATCATACCGCCGGCACTGGGCTGGGCTTCGATGACGCGCACACGATAGCCTTTCAAGGCCAGATAGTAGGCGGCGCTCATGCCGCCCGGACCAGCCCCCACAATACAGATGGTCTGACCTTTATCGGCGGCCTTGGGGGGATTTTGGTACTCTCCCCTCGAAAGGGCGCGCTCCGCGGCAAAGGCTTTCAAGAACTTGATGGACACCGACTTGTCGATGCGTCCCCGCACGCACATGAACTCGCAGGGTCGTGTGCAGACGAGACCACAGACCCAGGGGAAGGGATTGTCTTCGCGAATCACCCGGATGGCGTCGGCATCGCGACCTGCGCCGATCAGGGACACGTAGGTGGGAACATCGATACCGGCCGGACAGGTCATCTGGCAGGGCGCCGGCGCTAAGCGCACGCAATCTCCGGAGGCACAGTTATGCGTTTCAATATGGCTTTGAAACAACTCCGCGGCATCCCGCAAAACCGTCAGAACATGGCCTCCGGTCACCTCGCCGGCATCCGCGGCCGCCTCCTGACGCATCTCCTCTGCCAGCCGCTCAATCGCCGGCAAGTGCGCCTGGCCGGCTCGCCCCCAGGCCACATCGTTGAGCAGGGCCAGGATTTCTTCACCACGACGGTAGTTCTTGGCATCGTGCAAACGACCGGAGGCCAGCTCCTGCTCCAGATCCTGAATAAGCTGCGCAACCGGGCAGTTAATGTCCGTCATATCAACATCTCCATCCTGCGCCGCTGCCCGGAATCAAGTTGTGCCGATGTCCAAAGCCGCGACGGCCTCAGCATGCCGTCGCTTGCGAACCCTGACAATTTCATCCACATTCGAACCGAATTCCAGACAGTGCGTCGTGCAAACCGTAACACAGGCCGGCTTGAGGCCCTGATCCACTCTATCCATACAATAATCACATTTCACCGCCTTGCCCGTTTCCGGATTCCACTGGGGAGCCCCCCAAGGGCAGGCCGTAATGCAGGCTTTGCAGCCCACGCAAAGGCTGTGATCGACAAAAACGATGCCGTCCGTGGTGCGTTTCTGCATGGCACCGGTGGGGCAGGCCGCCACGCACCAGGGATCTTGGCAGTGAAAGCAGGGCATGAAAACATAGGTGGCCCGGGGCCGACCACCGACCATCTTCGGGCCGACCGGAATGATTTGGCTGATCTTGGGTCCTACGGGCAGATTCTTGTTGGATTTGCATTGAATCGTACAGGTATTGCAGCCAATGCACTTTTTCGTATCCTGAAAGAGATAGTATTTGCTCATAAAATTTCTCCGGTAGGTTCATCCGAGGTCGGTTAAGCCGCCTTCACGGTGACAAAGGTATCATGCAATGCCGGACTCCCGCCGACACGATCGGTTATATTTTCCTGCAGCACGCTGTCCGATAACCCCTTATTGTAACAACGTGCGGCCAGCTTAGCTTCATGCCCGAAGCCATGCACCATGAAGACCGCTTCCGGATGAATCATATCGGTCACATAGGCTTTGATGGCGCCGGACCCGACGCTGGACGTTATCTCCACCAAGTCCCCGGTGCTGATGCCGAGGGCCGCCGCCTTGACGGCGTTGATCCACAAAACATTTTCCGGAAACAATTCGTTGAGATAGGGAACATTTTGGGTGGAAACGTGGGTATGCAGGGCCACCCGGCCCACCACAAGACGGAAGACGTCGTCACGGGTCTCCGGCACCGGCGTGTAAGCGGGAAAAGATTCAAAACCGGCTTTTTCCAGCAGCGAGGATCGAAATTCGATCTTACCGGAAGGGGTCTTCAATTTCAGACCGTCTCCACGATCCCAGAAAATCTGCTTTTTACCGTAGGCCACAAATCCTTTGGCATTAAAATCCTCCAGCGTAAACCCGGTGCCCTCCAATTGCCATTGCACCAGATCGTCCATGCTTTCATAGGGAAAGTACTGACCGATATCCATGCGCTCGGCCAGCTGTTTCATGATCACGGAATATTCCCGGGTATCGTAGCGCGGGCCCACCGCCTGGCGGCGCAGAAACATCTGGGGTTTGAGGCCATTGGCCTGCTGAACACAGTCGGTGCGTTCGATGTAGGTTGACTCCGGCAGGATGACATCCGCATACCAGGCCAGATCGCTGTAGTTGATATCCACCGCCACGATCAGATCGAGTTTCTCCAAGGCCTTCTTCATCTGGTTGGTGTCGGGGATCGATTTGAGTGGATCGAGACGATTGATGATCAGCGCTTTGATCGGGTAGGGATCCTCGTTTAAAATCGCCGGCGCCAGCATCTGGGCCACCCCGTGAGCGCTGTCCGGTAAGGGGAAATCCGGTGTCCCCACCTTGTCGAAACGCGGCTGATCGCTTTTGGGCAGCTCCTGCTCCACCAGTTTGCGGGCCGGTTTGCCGCCGGCCGCGCCCGGGCCTTTCTTGAAAAACAAACCGCCCGGTGTCTCCAGGCTGCCCATCAGGCAATTCAGAATCAGGATGGAGCGGCGCAGATAAACTTCATTGGCATGATGCGCACCACGGTATCCGTAATGAAAAATGACCGCGGGTTTGTCCTTGCTCAGATCACGGGCCAGGGTGCGGATTTCCGCCGCCGCTATGCCGGTCTCATTTTCCGCCCATTCCGGCGTGTAGGGCCGCACGAAATCCTGCAGCTCGGCCAGCCCTTCCACCCAGCGATCCACGAAGGCGCTGTCATAGAGGCGCTCCTCGAGAATGACGTGTATCAGGGCATAGTTAAGCGCCAGGTCGGTGCCCGGCCGAATCATCCAATAGCGGTGGGCCTTGGTGGCCGTGACGGTAACGCGGGGGTCGATATAGGTCAGTTGAGCGCCTTGATCCAAAGCGGCCATCAGGCTGTTGACCTCCTTGACCGACAAGGCCTCGAACATATTACGGCCGTAGAGAACGATGTGGCGCGTGTTTTTATAATCCATGCCCATCTGGGCGTCGGTGTAGCCGAACAGGCTTCGGCAGGCGGTATTGACGGAGCCTTTGCAAAGAGCGTCGTGGGTGAAATGATTGGGGGACCGAATGGCTTTCAGGAAGGTCTTGCTGACGTGGGTGGCCAGATTGGCGCGCTCCCCCAGAACGACACTGTGGCCGCCATGGGTGTCAATAACAGCCTGGAGTTTTTCGGCCACATAATC
>JASFFM010000105.1:0-10844 GCA_050124295.1 Desulfobacterales bacterium
TTTTTTCTTGGGTGCCGACTTCTTCTTGGCCGGGGTTGCGTTGGGCTTCACGGCCCCTTTGTTTGCCTGAAGGGTCTGTTTTTTGGTCGCTGCCTTAACGGTCTTTTTGGCAACGGCAGCCTTCTTGACTGTCTTCTTAGCTGTCTTCGTGGCTGTCTTCGGGGCTGTCTTCGTCTCGATTTTCTTTACCGTGCTCTTCTTGGAAGACTTGGCAGTGCCCTTTTTTGCCGCTGCCGGCTTTTTCCGCTGATCGGTCTTGGAAGCTTTGGCCGATTTGGGCTTGGTGACCGTCTTTTTTTTCGGCTTGGCGGATTCTTCACTTTTTGCCGCGGCTTTCTTTGCCATAAAAACATGCCTCCCGCAGTGGTGGAAATAATTCGTTAAATCAAAAAAAGGCGCTGATCATTTCGGGTTGCGCCAGACGATCAGTCCACCCCATTGGGCAAACCGGTCTTTTTCTGTTGCTCGCGAACACGAATGACCTGCTGCTGCCTTTCTTTCAGGAGCTGTTGCCAACGTTGTTCGTCATGATCCTTTTCGGCTTGCTTGATCTGCTCACCCAAGGGCGCGGCGGTGCGCCGCTGTTTGGTCAATACGAATTGACGAATCAAACCCAGGCAGCCGCTATAATTCCATGGCTCTTCTTGAAGACTCAATTGAGCCTTCAAGCGTCGAAAATGATCTCTATCAAAAGTTTCATCCTCTTTGTCTTCGATATCGTGGCTTTCCTTACCATCCAGCACGTCCTGTGCGATCGCCCGTAATAGGGAATCTTCGATCAGGGCAACGATCTTTTGTTTCCGCATTTCGGGCAGGATTTTTGGGAACTGAAGCATCATGGCAACCAGCTGTCGCTCGATGCGACTGCCCCGTGAAGGCGTCAAAAGGCTGGGCGTTGGTGACGCTTGACGATGCGGCTTATCTGTCCCTGCGCCCGGTGTCCTGTGGCCTGCCGCCTGCCGGATTTTTTCCAGAATGGCCGTCTCGTCAATGTCGACTTTTTCCGCCAGATACTTGATATAAACCGATCGCGCCACCGGATCCTCGAAGGACGCCATCGGCTGAGCGACATCCCCCAATGTTCCTATTCGGCCTTCCAGGCTCGACCCGTGGCGCTCAATCGCCGCGTCAATCAGAAAGGGCATGATGGCTTTCGCTCTGCGGGCTTTTTCCAGGAAAGCCTCAGCGCCATATTCCATGACGAACGAATCTGGATCGTAGCCGGTCGGTAAAATCAGAATGCGGGCATCCACGTATTCCCGGGCAAAAACATCGATACTGCGGTGGGCAGCTTTGATACCGGCCTGATCCGAATCGAATACAAGTACCGCGTGCCCGGACGAACCAATATAACCCTTCAAGATTCGAACATGCGCGGCGGTCAAGGCGGTCCCCAGCGTACCAACCGTGTTGCGCACCCCATTCTGGTGAAGGGCCATAACATCAAAATAACCCTCAACAATATAAACCCGTTCTTCCGCCCTGCAATACGATCGGGCAATATCCAGACCGTAAAGCGAACGGCTTTTGCGATAAACATCCGTTTCCGGCGAATTCAAATATTTGGGCAGCGCATCATCAAGCACCCTTCCTCCGAAGGCAATCACTCGGCCGCGCTGGTTCCGGATCGGGAAAATGATCCGCTCGCGAAATCGGTCATAAAAGCCCTGCCCTTGACTGCGGCCAGCCACGAGCCCGGCCTTGGCCGCCCGTTCGAGGGGCACACCGTGACGCTGGAAATAACCGGTGAGATTCTCCCAGCCGGAAAGCGCATAACCGATGCTGAAGGTTTCGATGGTCTCCGCAAGAAATCCCCTTTTGTGCAGATACTCACGTGCCGCCTGGCTGCGCGGATCCCGCCGCAGCGTCTTACAATAAAGTCCCATGGTCAATCGGTTGATCTCTAAGATTGCCTCCCTGTCGCTCAATCGACGTTTCTGTTCGGGCGTCGCGCGCTCTTCCGGAAGAGCGATGCCTGATCGCGCGGCCAGGGCTTTTACCACCTCCGGAAAGGACATACCCTGCTGCTTCATCAAAAAACTGTACACGTTGCCGCCCTCACCGCAGCCAAAACAGTAAAACATCTGTTTGTCGGGGCTGACCGTAAAAGAGGGGGTCTTTTCAGCGTGAAATGGGCAAAGCCCAAGATAATTTTTACCGGCTTTCTTCAGCAGAACCGTCTCACCCACGACATCAACGATATTCGATGCATCCTTGATTTCGTTTATTTTATCTTCCGGTATTAAAATGGCCAACCAGCGATTCCTCCCGGTGCTGCAACGAGTGGGTGAACAATTGGAGGAGGGCTTTTAGATGGGATGAAGCTTTAGCGGTTGTTGGATCTGATGCACTCGGGTCACGACAAGTCCCATAGTGTAATGACAAATAATCATTAAACGTGAGAAGGTAGATCAACGTTTTTTCTTTGTCAACCCTTAAATTATCCCGCCTGATGGCATCCTGGCATTGCCGGCAAGATCTGATCCCGATGGCCGACCCTTCGGTCGCCAAGGCGGAGGTCCTGGCGCATGCACGGGATCGGATGGCCGTAACGAAAACCACTTCCCCCCATCGTCATTATCGGTAAATCAGCATGAGGAGGCGACCTTCTCCCGTTGACAAGACCAGCCATCTCGACCGGATCCACCGCGGGAGCACATCTGCAGGCCAATCAGTAGGGTGGCCCATTAGGAAAAGGGTTCAGGGGTGGAAGGGCGGGCGGATGGGACCTGCCCATCCAGGCAAACCGAACCCCGACGACCGTTGGCGCGGAGCAAGCCTGCCGCCCAAAGCGGGGGTGTTTTTGACCTTGGAGACCAACGCCCATGGGAACAGGCCCGGGCGGTTGTTTGGGCGCCCGTCGAGACAGGGCGTTTTTGAAGGGGGTTTGAGCGTTGATTAGGCGCCAGAAATTCCCGCGGATCGGGCAAGGGCGATGGCTTCCCTGAGATCCAGGGTACCGCTATAGAGTGCCTTGCCCGTAATCACCCCCTGGACACCGGCGGATTCCAGCGGCAGCAGGTTGTGGATGTCCTCGATGGAGGAGACGCCTCCGGAGGCCACCACCGGTATCGCCACCGCTTCGGCAAGCCGTCGGGTCGCTTCAAGATTCGGGCCGCTTTGCATACCGTCACGGTAGATATCGGTAAAATTGATCGCCGCAATGCCGGCGTCCTCGAAGTATCGCGCCAGATCGACGGCCCTGGTCCGGGTGGTTTGCGTCCATCCCTCGATGGCCACATACCCGTCGCGGGCATCAATGCCGACCACGATACGTCCTGGAAACGCCTTTGCCGCCTGAAAGACAAAATCCGGGCGGCGAATAGCTTCGGTTCCCAGAACAATTCGCGCAACACCCAGTTGAATATAATCTTCGATCGTCCGTATATCGCGAATGCCGCCGCCCAATTGCACAGGGGCACGCACACCGGCCAGGATTTCTTCAATTGTCTTGCGATTGCGGGGTTGCTTGTCCACCGCACCGTTTAAATCGACCAGATGAATAAGCTCGGCCCCCTGGGCTTCCCAGCGCCGCGCCATGGCCGTTGGATCATCGGAAAAAACTGTTTCACGATCCATTTCACCCTGCAACAGACGAACACAGCGCCCATCCTTGATATCGACCGCCGGAATAATGATCATGGTTGTTGGAATTCCTTAAACATATCGACCATGGCCGTCCTGGTCATGTCTTCCGCCGTAACCCAGCGCCCCCCCCGGCGGAAAAAGGTGCCGATATAACGCAAATCATCCGTCAAGGCCTGCTGGGTTTGGTCAAAATAACCCGACCAGACCAACTTTTGGGCGTCGCTGTTAATAAGATGAACCTCGAAGGCCACCGATGCGGGGGATTCGGCGGAATAATCTTTCCCCACGCGGTCCTCAAAACGGTATAGGTAGCCCTGCACCACCAGTTCGGTTTTCATCAGGCGGCCTGCCTGCACAAGAACGTCCAATGGCCTCCGCTGTTGCACCCCGGAGGATTTCAGCCTTTCCATCAGCGCCGATGCATCCCGTGAGGGAAGGATTTGAAAATCGGTTTGCTGCCTGAGGGCATCGATAAGCAGATCCGTGAGCAGTCGATTGGCATCATCGCTGGCCGGGCCGGTCATGAAAACTTTGCCGGTCAGTGGACTTGTTACATTCACATTGGCCCCGTGAAGCCAAGCCATATTCTGAAAGGGCAACACCAGTACCTTTTCCTGGCCGGTAACTTCACCGCTCAGCTGCGTCACAGGCCCACCGGATCGGCAGGCCCAAAGGCCTATAACAGATACCAGAATCAGCGCCCATTTGAGGCCATTATAGCGTGTTTTCATTGGCATGTGGGTAAAGAGGTCCTAACGGCCCCGTGGAAAAACCGTCTGGTGGTCATCGAAGGCCCTTTCAAGGAACCGATGCACCGGCCACGAGTCTGAGGCAAGTTCAGATAGCCCCCTTGGTGGAGCGCACCCCCTTGATGCGCGGGTCCAGGCCTACCGCCTGGGATAACGCCCGACCGATCGATTTGAAAATAGCTTCGATCACATGATGCGGATCATCACCGTAACGAACGTCAATGTGCAAATTCATGCCGCCACGCGTGGCCAAGGCCCGGCAAAACTCGCGCACCAGGTGGGGGGCGAATTGACCGGCAGGTTCCATGCCATCTGGCATGCGGCAGACCAGAAAGGGTCTTTTGGAAAGGTCGACGGTCACTTCGGCCAAGGCATCATCCATGGGCGTCAGCGCATGTCCAAATCGCCGCACACCATTTCGGTCGCCCAAAGCACGGTCCAAGGCTTCGCCTAAAACGATGCCCACGTCTTCCACGGTGTGATGATAATCGACCTCAATATCCCCCCGGGCGGAGATGTCCATGTCCATGAATCCATGGGCGGCCATCAGGGTCACCATGTGATCGAGGAATGGTATGCCGGTTGCAATATCGGCGTTCCCCTGACCATCGATATTCAACCGCGCCTTGATGCGGGTCTCCTTGGTATTGCGTTCTACTTCTGCCGTGCGATCTTGCATCCGTAAGTGTGGCCCTCCTGCGTCGCAAACATATTGATTAATGATGCTGGGTTAGTACAATGGAGGCGAACGGCAAGTCAAGCGCTGCATGGCAGATGCGCGCCATGCCATTGCCCATCCAATTCATCAGGAGACACCTTTTATGGCCGCTAATGAATCGCCAAACGAATGGTCCGATCGGATTCGAGATATGTTCGACAATAAGATTCCCTTCAATCGGGTGCTGGGTCTTAGGGTTCATTCCCTCGATATGGAACGTCCCAAAATCCGTTTTGACATGCACGATGCTCTGGTGGGCAATTATATCCGGGGGTCTTTGCATGGGGGTGTCATTTCTGCGGCCATCGACGTGACAGGCGGCCTCGCGGCATTCATGGGGCTTCAGAAAAAAATCGCCGCTGAACCCATGGCCGCCAGGTTGGACACCTTTCGGAATCTTGGGACCATTGACCTGCGTATCGACTATCTTCGTCCGGGGGTCGGCCGATCCTTTGAAACCACGGGATATGTTTTGAGAACCGGCAATAAAGTTGCCGTCACGCGTATTGAACTCAAAAATGAGCGCGACCAATTGATTGCCGTCGGTTCCGGCGCTTACGTCATCGCCTGATGTTGGGTTATCCTTCCTATCGCCATTGGCTTCGCCTTGACACCGGTCTTGGCCGCTGTCCAAGTGGTGGTCATTGATGGCATCGACCTGTCTACGGGATAGACAAGAAAGCCTTTGTTGCCTTCTTCTAATCAGGAGGGGATATTTCCCGTAAAAATTCATAACCGATTAAAATTTAAATAAAAAATGATTGCTAAAGGCACCACCCCACCAACGCCGCAATGCTGGCATAAAATCTGCTTGATGCAGCTATGGAACGAGCGATACCCCGGCAGACCTTTGGTTGGCCAGAACGGAAAGGAGCTTTGACCCCATCATGGAAATTAGCGCGCATGCCACTCCAGAAACCCCAACGCCATTTAGTTTTGACCAAACGATGAAGATGCGCATGAATGCGAAACCAAACCGTTGTCCCTGGTGCGCCTCCACAAGAATCGCCATTTTGTTAAACGGGATGCCGGTGTATATTCCCGAGTTGCAGAAAGCTTTGGATACAGGCGGTGCTGCCATCGGCCGTTCGAACCCCGGTTGTGAAGAACCTGCCTGGCAATGCACGGATTGTTGTGCCCACTTTTTTCGCGCATTCGTTTAACAATGATGATCAAAGTGTATCTTTGCACCGTGTTGCTGGGTAGCGAACACGGGCAAATGTTATCGCCGCCGTCGTTGTTAATCCATGCCCCCGACGACATCGGTTGCCGATAGTGCCATCACCCGAGCGGTATTCGAACCCGTTTGGTCGACATACCGTCCATCCGTCTTCCCCACGCCCTTGGCCAGCAACCACCGTTGTGGTCGTGAAAAAACGATCGTTGTCCCCCACCCCGGCGCCCCTTAAAAACCACTTGTTCGACGATGGTTCTTGGGTACCCTTGAGGAGGCGAAGAATTTAGCCCGAACATTTCATGCGAATATGGTTGCCCATTCGTTGGGGTGCATTTGTTCCCTGTCGCAACGAAAGATTGTCGCCAATGTGTCCGGCAACCCGTTGTGAGCGACGCATTTCGGATCGCAGGGCATACCCTTTTCACCCTGCGGGCAAGCCCGGGGCATTCTGTTCCGGCCTTGTCCGGCGCTTGCGGTCGCCTGCCTACCGCGGCGCTCCGGAATGCCCTGTCAATGGAGGCCTCTAACAGATGAAGTATGCCGGTTAGACCAACAAAGGCCCATCCGGTGTCATTCCTGACGTTCGACGACCACGGGACGGCCACCGAATTTCCAGGCCTGGAAGCATTTTTAGGTACCCGTCACCAAGGTAGGCGGGAGTCGCTTAAACGGCAGGCAAACCATCAAAAACATTGTGGAGCTTCAGCAAGTCGTGAACGGGGTCATGTTTTCGCCGTTTCCGCCCGATGGGGCATGACGGATATGATTCTGGCAATCCTTGAAGCCGCACTGGCGGATGAAGCCAGCATCCTTAAAATGATCCCTTATTTAAAAATACGTCACATGCTGGTGGCCCAATACCTCATGCCGTCCGAGCAGCTACCGGGAGCATAGGCCCGGAAGTTGGCAAAAAGCCACCCTAACCTGGAACACCTCTGCGAAGGTCTGAATTTCACGCCTGCCATCACGCCCCGCTTGACCGATGTCATCAGTAGCTGCGGCGAGCGCCTTTCCGCAGACCTCCTGTCCTCGGTGCTCCACAGCCACGGTATATCTAAAGCGTATCGCCGGCCCCCTAAAATCGGGATGATGTCCGACGGTGAAAACGGTGATGCCACCGCGGACCTGAGGCAGACCGCTCGCCCTTTTTAAACGCATCCTGCGCCTCTTCGGGGAAAAAGCGCATCCTAAATTTTACCTGGCTTTTGCGGAATCTGCGCCCACGGCGAAATCCCGACCTTGGGGCCTGGCGGAAGCGAATATTCGGCAGCCGTCGTCACTGTTGCCCTTGGGGCCGAAAGACTCACAATCTGGAAAGATACCGTGGGGGGTCATGAGCGCTGATCCCCGCCCGGTGCCTTAAGCCCAGCGCATACCGCGCCTGTGATTTAGAAAAAGCCGCGGAGTTAGCCTATTTCGGCGCCATATGCTTCATCCCCGCACCGTGGAGCCGGCCCGAGGCCGCAGGATGCCCATCGATATCAAGACCCTACTGGCACCGAACGCCAACAGCCCTTGGATCACTTCCCCCAGTCCCCGGCCCCCCAAGGTCATCCAATGCGTTGCCTACGCTACCGATATTGGCATTCTGAACGTCCATGCCTCGGGGGTCGATAGGCGCCCCGGTATTCTGGGCGGCCCCATGCATTGCGGAGATGGGGATCAATATCGAAGCGGTGGTGAGGTTTCAGACCTGTATCGGCCTGCTGCTCAACCCGCCGGACAGGGATCCCGCCCGTCAGGCCTTGATCGGTCTCAAGCCCCGGCCGCTCCCTAAATTCGACCGTTTGGAGGATGTCGTTATGATCAGAATCGTTGGTGATGGCAATCACCGCCGCAAGGGTATTGCCGCCCTGTGCTTTCCGGCAGTGGCCCTCGGTAGGTCAATGTTGAAATGAATTCGTGCGGTCCATTACGCGTGGCATTGTATTTTTGTATCTATCAGAAGGATCTTGAAAGGGGCCTTAACGTCCCCCAGATTAGATTTTTAAACGCCCCGGGCTGCCAACAGCAAGAATGATGTCGGCCCGGTCCATAAGAAGCGCATTGAAGGAATGCCCAACGCGGGCACACCCGGAAAATGCTCGGCGCCCTCCCGAATGTGAGGCGCGCGGCAGAGATTGCCTAATTTTACTGCCCGGGGACGATAATACGGGAGTCTTCTTTTTCCTTCATTTTTTGCTGCATTTCCTGCAGTTGCTGAATCATTTCCTGCGTGGCTTGGCGCATTGCTCCCGGAAAAGTCTCCAAAGCCTCTTTAAAGTTGTTGGCCGGCAGCCTGGCCTGCACGGGTAGAGGCCCTTCGGGGGTAAGCAATTGGGCTGTACCAATGAAAATTTCCGTCCGCGCGCCATCCGTCGAACCGTCGGTTTTCACCGGCACCAGGCGACGGATGGCGCCCGCTTTCAAATCCGTAAATGATTCTTCGCGATAGAGATTTTGGACGTCAAAATTGAAATCGATTTGATCCGTCGTTGTTTGATCTGTCATTTTATCCATTCCTTAATTGGCATTCGCGAAAGTCAAGGCACCGGTTCCCGACCGGCCCGCTATCCGCTGTCATCATCATATTAGATGCGTTTGCGGGATTCCTCCTCGATTTGCTCGAGGGCTGAGATGTAAGGGCTGTCCGCCGGCAGGGCTTCCTTCAAGTGCAGGGCAAAGGTTTCAATCCGCTCCAAGGCTTCAGCTTGGGTTTGGATGATGGTTTCATATTCTTTCTGCAAACCGAAGAGGTTATCGATCTTTCCGCCCAGGGTGCGCAGAATCTTGCCCAACTGTTCTTCAGGCAGATCATCCCGATTTTCAATCAAGGTCAGGGCCTGATTATGCAACGCCCGATAAATCTGCAAAGTGTCGCCGGAATTGATGAACTTGCGATAGTCAAGGATACGCTCGATCTTGGCCTTCAGCTCATTTAGGGGGATTGGTTTCATGATATAATCGAAAGCCCCCATGCGCATGGCTTCGACCGCTGTTTCGATGGTTGCATACCCTGTGATCATAATGACTTCGGCGGAGGGCATGTGCTCCTTAACGTATTTGACCAGCGTCATCCCGCCTTCCATGCGCCCATCCACATCAGGCATGTTTTTATCGGTCAAGACGATATCGTAGCTATGGGTCTGCAGCAGGTCTACCGCGCTGGCCACATCGCTGGCGATGTCCGCCTGATAGCCTATTTTGTTGAGAAAACGAGAGAGAAGATCGAGGATGCTTTCTTCGTCATCGGCAACCAGTATTCTTACGTCCATAAAGAAATGCTCCGCAAGTGTTCCAGCCAACGCTGAAAGACATACTTTTGATAAACTTCTTCTGGCACCTTGATATCGCTATCAACCAAAGCGGCTTCGGGAGCAGCGAACGATCTAATTGCCGTCGCGATAATATTTCCCAGTTACCCCTGATTGTCAAATTAAAATCGATACCACCATTTGGGTGCCATGGCGAATGACCTTAAGGAAAAGAAACGGATCAGCGCGCTTGCCGGTGTCGAGACCGGCAGCGGCTGGTCAACGGGCAGGCAATCTCATTTTCGGTCCACTTTCGGTCGAAAGGGCGGCCAATGCATGCTTTGGGCCGGCCAACGTTTTGGTTTTAGGTTGGCGATTCCAGTTGATAGCGTTTGATTTTTTCCACCAGGGTGGTTCGGTTGAGGTTGAGCAGCTGGGCGGCTTTGTTTTTGACCCACTGGGTCTTCTCCAGCGATTGCAGGATCAAGGCCTTCTCGAATTCCGTCACCGCCGAGTTGAGGTTGATGCCATCCTCGCCCAAGGCCACCGTGCCGTCGCCGGGCACCGCCGCCAGGGCCTCCCCCCTCATCTTCACCGGCAGGTCCGCCGCCTCGATCTGACCCTCCGGCTTCAACACCACCAGCCGCTCCATCAGGTTGCGTAGCTCGCGCACATTGCCCGGCCAGCCGTGGCCCATCAGTCGCGCCCGGGCCGACTTGGAAAACCCGGTCACCGCCGCCGGAATATGGGTGTTGAAATGGGCCAGAAAATGCTCCGCCAGCAGCATGATGTCCTCACCGCGCTCACGCAGGGGCGGCAACTCCAGCGGAATCACGTACAGCCGATAATAGAGATCCTCCCGGAAGCGACCCGCGCGGACCTGCTCTTCCAGATCGCGATGGGTGGCGGCAATCACGCGCACGTCCACACTCACCGTCCGATTGCCCCCCACGGGCTCAAACTCGCCCTCCTCGAGCACGCGCAGCAGCTTGACCTGTAAGTCCGGACTCATGTCGCCGATCTCGTCCAGAAAAATCGTGCCCCCGTGGGCCTGCTCGAATTTGCCCACCTTGTTGGCCGTAGCCCCGGTAAAGGCCCCCTTCAGGTGACCGAACAACTCGCTTTCCAGCAGGTTCTCGGGAATCGCCCCGCAATTGATGGCCACAAACGCGCGGGCCGCGCGCGGGGATCGGCGGTGAATCGCACGGGCCGCCAAACCCTTGCCCGTGCCTGTCTCACCGTTGATCAAAATCGTGCTGTCGCTGCCGCTGACCCGATGGATCATCCCGAACAAACGCCGCATGACCGTGCTGTCACCTACGATGCCGTCCAACTGCAAATCGGACACGAATAATCCTTTGAGCGCCTCGAATAGTGCG
>JASFFM010000106.1:0-10843 GCA_050124295.1 Desulfobacterales bacterium
CGCCGCGATGAAGGCCCGGGCGGCCGAGCGGGAACGCGTGATGGGTCTGCTCGAAAAGGTCAAGGACAAGTCCGATATCGAAAAGGTCAAGTTCCTCTTTGAAAACAACGTGGCCGAGCCGTTGATGATGGAACTGGGCGGGGTCGACCAGGGTGCCATCGACGGGGCTAAGAAGGCCATGGAAGAGGAGCTTGCGGAAAAGAAACGGCTGGCCGAGGAAGAGGCCGCCCGTAAAAAGGCCGAAGCCGAAGGCCCCTCGCTGGATGCCATTGCGCCGGAGGAGATGCTCGAACATATCGAGGCCATCCGCGAGATCATGGAGTTCAGCGACGTGGAGAAGGAAATCCGGACCATGTGCGAGCAAAGCGGCCTTCCCAAGGCCCTCGTGGATGTGGCCGTCTCGGATCCCGCCAAGCTGGATGAGTTGGAGAAAGCGGCAGGAGGATGAGGAAGCGGCAAAAATAATAGGGACACGGATTCCAGGATTGGGGGGGTCAAGGGAAATGCGAAAACCTTGGCCCCCATCCTCGACAGTCGCGCCAAAAGTCCGACATCGGCATTAGGCCCCATTCCTCGGGGTTGGCAAGCCTTGAGCGCGAACTTTTGACGAGTCCATCAACCCGTCACCAAAAACGATTCGCGATTACCTGCTCGCCGCCCCGGTCTTAACCCGTCAACACTTAACCAATAATAAGCCTTGGAAGCGTAACTGAAACCGTCGAAGCCCCCCGGAGTCGAAAGGCCCCCCCGATGCTTGATCAGGCTGTTGTGTTCGCTACTCTGTTCGCTGCTCTCGTGCTGTTCATCTGGGGGCGCCCCCGATACGACATCGTAGCCCTTCTGTCTCTCCTGGCGATGGTGGTGGCAGGTATCGTGCCGGCCCGGGACGCTTTCAACGGCATGGGGCATCCGGCCGTTGTCACCGTGGCGGCCGTTCTCATCATCAGCCGCGGGCTGACCAACGCCGGCATCGTTACCATGCTGGCCTCCTGGCTGGAGCGCTTCGGCACCAACGTCTATATCCAGATCGGTTCTCTGGTAGCCCTGGTGACCGTAGCCTCAGGGCTCATGAACAATGTGGGTGCCCTTGCCCTTACCATGCCGCTGGCCGTTGGCATGGCCACCCGGGCGGGCCGCTCGCCCTCCTACTATCTTATCCCCATCGCCTTCGGATCCCTGCTGGGGGGCATGACGACCCTCATCGGCACGCCGCCCAACCTGATCATCTCCGGTTTCCGGGAGCAGATCTTGGGCCAGGGATACGGTATGTTCGATTTTCTGCCCGTGGGCGGTCTGACGACGCTTGTCGGGGTGGTTTTTCTTACCTTCATCGGCTGGAAGTTCATCCCGGTGCGCGAAGGCCAAGCCTCACCCGACGACCTATTCCGCATCGAAGACTACCTGGTGGAGATTCGCGTTCCCGAGGGCTCCGACTCCATCGGCCGGCCCATCGACGCGGTGAACGCCTTTCATGAGACTGACACCATCGCCATCGGCTTGTCCCGGGGCGGCACGGGCTTAATCCACATGCCTGCCACCCATGAGGAGCTGAAAGCGGACGATGTGCTCCTGATCGAGGCGGACAAGGAAACGCTGGAAACCTTCCTGATGAAAACGGAATTCGAGCTGGCCGGCTCCAAGGACTTCTCCTCCGAGGTGGTGGCCCGGGTTCAGCATCCGGAAGAAGAACCGGCCGATCCCCAATTAACCGAAGCCACCCATATGGACATCCAGGAGGTGGTGGTGCGCTCCAACTCGCGGCTCGCCGGGCGCAATGTCCGCGAGGTCGCCCTGCGCACCCGCTTCGGCGTAAACCTGCTGGCCGCCGCCCGCCAGGGAGAGCGCGTGCCCTCTCTGCTCAAGGACGTGCGCTTCAAGCCCGGCGACATCCTTCTGATCCAGGGAGATGCGGCCACCATCGTCGACGCCATGACCCGCCTGGGGTGCATCCCCCTGTTTCCGAGGTCGGTCAGCATCAGTGCCCCGCGCGGGCCTTTTAAAGCGGCGGCCATCTTCATCACCGCCATCCTGCTTACCAGCACAGAGGTGCTCCCGGTGCAGATCGCGCTTTCCATGGGGGCTTTGGGCATGATTTTTGCGCGCATCATACCGCTACGAGATATTTACACCAGCGTGGAGTGGCCGGTGATCGTCCTGCTGGGGGCCATGATGCCCCTGGGAGCGGCCCTGGAAGCCACCGGCGGGGCGGCCACCGTGGCCGAGGCCCTGCTTTCCGTGGGCGCGGGCCTGCCCTCCGTGGTCACTCTGGCCCTGCTCTTCGCGGTCACCATGTTGCTCTCCAACATCATCAACAATGCCGCCGCCGCGGTCCTGATGGCCCCCATCGCCATCGGTATCGCCAAGTCCCTGGGCGTGTCGGCCGACCCCTTCCTGATGGCCACCTGCATCGCCTGCTCCTCGCCATTCCTGACCCCCATCGGCCACCAGTCCTGCACCCTGGTCATGGGCCCGGGAGGCTATCGCTTCGGCGACTACTGGCGCCTGGGGCTTCCCCTGAGCATCCTGGTGCTGGCGTGTTCCATCCCACTGGTGCTTGTCTTCTGGCCGCTTTAAGGACGGTTTTGAAAACTGCCTGATAACCAGATGGCAGTGCGGCCGGGAAACGACTACTCCTACGTTCATCGATTTAAGAAGGGTCAATAAAGGGGTCGCGTCTCAACATTTGACAGATTCGAGCCGAAACCATCAAGGTTTAACCCCCATTTTCTACCTCCGGCGCCAATGGCCCCAACAGTGGCCAGGGGTGTTATCGTCGCCGGTCATCACACTGCCACCCCGGCAGCCAGGGCCATCGGTAGAGGGCCGAAAACCTGCCCGGGCGCTACCACCGCTAAGATTCCTTCGATAACCCCACATCGTGGTCCCTATTGGCCGGGACACAAAATGGTCGTGTTTACCGCCTCGTATCGCGATCCGCATCGTCGCCGCCGGCCACTGCTGAAAAGCATTTGAGTTCGGCCAGCGTTTCCTTTAATATCCATTTGTCGCCTCGAAGCGCCTTCCCCTGAATGTGAATGTTCCATCGTCCGCTGCACGCCGTTTCCCGCCTACCGATTTGCTTTTGGTGCTTCAGGGCAAACGGCAGCGCCGGACCCCCTGCCCATCTCCGGGGCAAGGGCCGGTCATACGTTAGAACAGGCTTCGCCTCATGAACGTTCGGCTCCGCATCGCTATCGTGGTCATGGGCATCAGCGGCCTGGTGGCCGAGATCATCCTGCTGAGGGAATTTCTGATCGTCTTTGCGGGCAACGAGCTTTCCATCGGCATCATCCTGGCCAACTGGCTGGTTCTCGAAGCCTTTGGCAGCTTCGTTGTCGGCGGCACGGTGGCAAAAATCACGCGCCGCATCGAAACATTTACCGTCATCACGCTCCTTTTTTCCCTGTCGCTGTTCCTGTCGATTGTCGGCATCCGCCTTCTGAAAAGTGCCCTGGGTATTTCCATAGGGGAGGGTATCGGCTTTTTGGCGATGCTCTATTCCTCCTTCATTCTCCTTATGCCGGTCAGCGTGCTACATGGCGCCTTGTTTACCTTCAGTTGCCGGATCTACGCCGCGTTTTCAGGCCGGGAGGCCGCTTCGGTGGGCAAGGTTTACATCGATGAGACCGTGGGCACCCTTATCGGCGGCCTGGCCTGCACCTATCTGCTGATCCCCTTTTTTGACGCCTTTCAGGCCGCTTTGGGACTCGCCCTGCTGAATGTGACGGCCTGCCTGGTTTTGACGGTGTCGATCTGGAAAACCGGTCGCTTCCCGAAAGTGCTTTCCGGGCTACTGTGCGGGCTCATGGTCATGCTGGGCTTCGCCGGGTTGACCGGCCAGGCCGGCAGGCTGCATCGCACCGCCATTCAAGCGCAATGGAAGAACCAGCACATCGTCCATTACCAGAATTCCCCCTACGGCAACATCTGCATCCTCGAAAACCAGGGACAATATATTTTCTTTCAGGACGGCAGCCCGACCCTCATCACGCCGGTGCCGGATATGGCCTTTGTCGAGGAATTCGTCCATCTGCCCCTTCTGATCCATCCGCATCCCGCCAGCCTTTTCATTTTGAGCGGCGGGGCCGGCGGTATGATCGATGCCGCCTTAAAGCATCCCTCTGTCGCCACCATCGCGTATGCCGAACTCGATCCGCTGCTGCCGGACCTCGTGCGCCAATTTGCGACACCTCTGACGGAAACCGAGCTGACCCATCCGAAAGTGACCGTCAAGGCGGTGGATGGCCGCCTGCTGCTGGAAACGTCCACCGCGCGGTTCGACGTGATTTGTATCGGGATTATGGAACCCTCCAATCTGCAAACCAACCGCTTGTTTACCCGGGAGTTTTTTGACCTTGTTCGGGAAAGGCTTCGGGAAGACGGCTTGCTGGTCATCGGGCTGCCCGGTTCCATGACCTACCTGAACGATGAATTGAAAGATCTGAACGGCTGCATCTACCACACCCTGAAAGACGTCTTCGAGCATATCCGGATTATTCCGGGCGACGGCCGCAACCTGTTCATCGCCTCGGACTCTGCCGGCATGCTGACCATCGGTCGGGAGCAGGTCATCCAAAGGCTGGGCCAGCGGAACCTCCCAACGGAAGCGCTGATGCCTTGGCATATTGAAAGCAAACTGCATCCCGGCTGGCAGGATTGGTTCGCGCGTCTGATCGCGGAAAGCAGCCGCAAGATCAATTCCGATTTCCGGCCGATCGGCCTCTTCTACAGCATCGCCCACTGGAACGCGCTGTTTGCCCCGTCCCTGCGCGGGGTCTTCAGAGCCTTCGAGGCCCTCAGCGTGAAGGCGATCTTGCTTGCGTCGGTGGTTCTGCTACTGGTCTATGTCATGTTTAGAATGCTAAAGACGGATCCGACCGGTATGGGCGTTCCCTTGTCCATCGTTGCCACGGGCTTCGCCGGCATGATTTTCGACCTCATGATCCTCTTTACCTTTCAATCGATTTATGGCTATGTGTTTGCATGGATCGGGGTATTGGTGGCGGCCTTCATGGCCGGAACCGCCGCCGGGGCCACCCTCATGACGATCAATCTGAATCGTATAACGCATGCTGTCCGGTTGTTTCTGAAGATCGATCTCCTGATCATCGCTTTTGCAGTGGCTTGCCCCTTTTTATTGCATACGGCCCATGCGAACCTGGACGGGGCGGGGTACTTTATGGCTTTCAGGGTTCTCTTTCTGGTGATGGCAATGACAGGCGGTATTCTCATCGGCGCTCAATTTCCCCTCGCCAACAAGATCTATCTGGAAACCTCCGCCAGTTTAAGCCGGACCGCCGGGCTGCTGTACGCGGCGGATCTGCTGGGCGGGTGGCTGGGCGGCATCTTCGGTGCTGTCGTGCTCCTGCCGGTGCTGGGCCTTGCCGGCACCGGCGCCACGGTGGCATTGTTCAAATTGACGAGCGCGATCGTTTTAACCGACCAATCTTACCTGCATTCACGGGGAGGCCGGCGATGACATCCTTATTGGACAACCCCTGTTCCCGAAGACACCTGCTTAAAGGCACGGCCCGATTGTGTCTCAAGGTCGGGCTGTCTTCCGTCCTGCTGGACAACGTTCTGGCCGTGGCCCGCTGCCGCGCGGCGACGACCGACGATCAGCCCGCCGCCGACAAAGCGCCCCCCTTTGAACCGGCCTATCTGGAACAGCACCGCAGCGGCGAACTCGGCCGACGCGCCGAAGAACTCTGGGCGCTTATGGAGGCCTGCCAGCTTTGTCCGCGAAGCTGCGGTGTCAACCGACTGGAAGGGGACGCGGGGTTCTGCCAGGCGCCAGGTGCCGATCTGGTGGTTTCGGCCTCTCAGCCCCATTTCGGCGAGGAGAGGCCGCTCGTTGGTAGGGGCGGATCGGGAACCATCTTTCTGACCCATTGCAATTTGCGTTGCGTCTTTTGCCAGAACTGGGAAATCAGCCATTACGGCAGAGGCGCCCGGCGGAGCATCGAGGATTTGGCGCAAATGATGCTCCAGCTGCAAAAGATCGGTTGTCACAATCTCAATTTCGTGACCCCGACGCATTATGCCGCGCACATCCTCAAGGCCCTGGACATGGCGGCCGCGGATGGATTGCGTCTGCCCATCGTCTACAACACCAGCGGCTGGGAGCGCGCGGAAATCATTGCGCTGCTGGATGGCATTGTCGATATCTACCTTCCGGACTTCAAGTACTGGGAAGGTGACCTGTCGGCCAAATATTCCGCCGGGGCGAAGAGTTATCCCGCCATCACCCGCGCGGCCATTTGCGAGATGCACCGCCAGGTCGGGGTCGCCCAGCCCGATGCGAAGGGTCTCATCCGGCGGGGATTGATGATCCGGCATCTGGTGATGCCCAACAATACGGGCGGCTCCGAGGAGATCATGGCTTGGATTGCGGAAACCTTGCCCAAAGACACCTATGTCAATATCATGGCCCAGTATCACCCGGCCTATAAGGCCTTTGACCATCGGGAACTCTCCCGGCGGATCACCGGCGATGAGTATCGGCGGGTGGTGGAACGGGCCAAGCAACTGGGGCTCAGCAATCTCGATATTCAGGGATACCAGTGGCTGCGGTAAGCTTTCTGAGGTCTTGTGTCGATGACAATAAGAGATAATGGCGGCAGGCCCAACTTTCGATAAAAATTAGTCTTCGGCGGTCATAGTGACGCGCTATAAACCGGCTACCAAGCTGTCAAATGTATACGGTCCTTCGCCCAAACAGTCGATTTTCTTTTGTATACCAGACACATTGATGATAGATTTTCTTCACTTCTTCCCTCAGCGGAGAAGTGATCATTATGATGGGATGCGAGCCCCAGAAGCAATCCAGCCTGCTTTACACCCGATTCAATTTAGACCGGCGCATCACTCCTAACCACCCGCTCAGAGCCATCAACCGAATCATCGACTTTGATTTTATCTATGATGAAGTCGAAGACACATATGGTCAGAATGGTAACGTCTCTGTCCCGCCGCCGGTGATCTTCGAAATGATGCTCCTGTTGGTGATGTATAACGTGCGCTCCGAGCGCAAGTTGATGGATACAATCCCCATGCGTTTAGATTGGATGTGGTTTTTGGGCTACGACCTGGATGACAAAATCCCCAATCATAGCGTGCTCAGCAAGGCCCCTAATCGCTGGGGCGCTAGAGCTTTTAAACGTTTTTTTGAACCTATCGACGGTCAATGTGGCCGCGCGGGGCTGATCGAGGGCAGCAAGGTTTTTATGGACGCCAGCCTGATGGCGGCTGATGCATCCAACAACTCCGTGGTAAATCAACAGGCGCTTAACCGCTACCTCAATACCAGCTACCGCAAGCTGGAAGCGCAGTTGGACCAAGACGATGACACCAAAAGCGGTCAAGCCAACCGCAAGTATGTTTCCACCACCGATCCGGACGCCTCGGTGGTGCACCAGGGCGCCGGGCGCTCCAACGGCCAGCCAATATACAACGGCAAACTCGACATCAGGGGCTTTTTTAGGCACCTTTTTCACTATCTGCCTCACCATCAAGCATGCTTGATGAGATATCGATTGTTTCAGTTCGCCTACGCGTGATGAATCCAATCGGGCCTTGGGCAACAGGCCGTCAACATTTGGCATCTTCACCACCAACAAGATGTCAAATGTTGAGACCTGACCCTACTCTATAAATTGAGAGCAGCCCGCCAACCGATTACGGTTTCCGGCCACCGCACATCCATTTGCGGATAACCGCCGAGGGGTTCAATTCCCTGGCGACCCAGCACTATCCCGAGGAAGGAAGATTGAAGGCGGAATTCGGACTGGTGTTGATCCCCAATCCGTAGACGTTTCACGCGGCGATTGTATGCAATCTTGCCCATCTGATCACCGCTGCATGTCAATCGTCCCTGCCGTTTACCTTGCCGCGCCATTGGTCGGTAGCAGGAAATCATTGTCCTAAATATGACTATCGTATTTACAGGGCTGCCAAGGCCTTAGGCTTTTTCGAGGATAGAACCCATAGTGAAATGGATGTTTTTTATATATATTTCCGATTAATTTCAGGCAGAAAAGCGATCATTCGGAAATGTAAAGTGGTGGCATGCAACATGCAGGTGAAAATGTCACAATGTGTGCCCGAAAGCTCTGATGCAAAGACCGCCACAAGTTGATCATGGCGATACGCTCAGGAGATGGTGTTTACGATGACGCAGGCTGTAATGTTCGTCTCTTCGCATTCGGACGAACCAGGCGATATCATATGGACCCATTTGATTTCCAATGCAGACATCTCAGCAGCTGAATTCTTTCGGTTGAGTTCGCCCTGCCGTCGAGATTGATTCCTTCTACCTTCCGGCGATATTTCCAGTCTGCCTTTACCCCTTTGATCTTAGGATGCCGCTTTTTCTCCTTTGGGTTGATTGCAAGAAAACTTAAAACCAATGTAGATATGGGTCTTGCAAAAGTCTTTCACCTCCACGGGGGCGCTGGTCGGATGTTGCGACTTTTCGATATACGGATATAAATCGCCAGTTTGAGGCCCTCGTCAGCAATAAATTTTTGCCAAAATTGTACCATGAGGCGCGGGCCCGGTACATGGATGGAGAGAAAAAAGTACTTACGGATAAAAAAATAGAGGTGCCAAAATGGAAATAACACTTGGCGGCGTGATATTCGAGTTTGATTTTATTATGGCGTTTCTTCTGGGTGGAATTGTATTGACGTTGATTTGCTATGAACGCTTCGGTCAGCCCGTAGAGAACGAAGAATCATTCGTATCAACGTTGCTTCCGGAACTATTGGCCACGAAGCAAGATTACCTGAAAGCATTTCTGGTCTATCTTTCCATCATGCTTTCCATCTACGTTTTAGCTTCATTGATTGGGCCGAACGCCTATAAAGCCTTCCACCTTTCCAATAACGTCGATATTGAATCCGGGACGACCGGCTATCGGTCGACAATTGATGCCGGCGTAAATGAGAACGAAGAAGGTCTGGCCGAGGTTTTTACCAGCTATCAAAAAACACATGCACCGGCTTGGGTACCCTTGCTTGTTATGATGATTCTGTCAGGTCTTTCAACAAACTATAAAGCTTTTAATAAAATAGAACTGGTTGTACGAAAGCTGACACATCGCATTATCGGAATTCCGGATTCCATCGAAAAGCTTGCCAACGAGCTTCAAATTGCACGCTTGAATATCCCTTCATTAAATTCTAAAGACCAAATGTTTATAGCCAAAAAGTTTGAGTTTGCCACTGGCCGCCCGCTTGCAGAAATCACCAGATTTTATGAAGAAATCGAAAGATCGGATCCCCTTCGCCGATGGATCAGGCTACAATTTCTGTATGACCGGCTTGAAAACAAAAGACAAATCATAGGCCAGGTAATCGATCTGGAGGTATTGGATCATTACCGCAATATGTGGAATGAGATAAAATTGGACATTATGAACCTATCACATAAGCGGGATCTTGAACTGATCGATAAAGATAGAGAATTGCCGGAAAGCAGCCAGGAATTAAATCGAGCACAATTTATTGAATCGAAGATTGATGCCACCCTCCACAATGTCCATGCCATAGTAGCAGCATCCATTGCCAGGCGTTGCTACAGTCCAAAATCGATTAAAGAGGCGATTGGTGTCTTTGGGCTCTCCTTGAAAGAGGTCGAAAAGAAAGATTTTGCCAATGCCGTCATTGCAAGTATCTTTGTCATGACATTGATCGTTTTTCTGATCGTGTTCTTCACCTACAAATCGGATTCCTGGCTGAGTGAAGAGATATACAAGAGTTTGCCAACTGGACCCTACGATGCATTCGTCTGGGCCACAGGGGCACTCTTTCTGCACGGGGCCGCCGCTTTAGCTGCCTGGAAGTATCAGGATAATCGCAGGAGGAAGAAGACCTGGGAGATAATGAATATAAGAAAACTACAAATTCCTTCCAAGCAATATTTGATTCTCTCATTAAAGGTATATGTCTATGCGACGGCTAGTCTCTTCGTTTGGTGGCTTGCACAGGAATTCTTAAAACAAGGACCTTTCGAGGGTATTTCCAGCAAGCAGATATGGATTCCGCTATTCGGCCTGGTCGGGGTTATCACTGGTATTTATGTAGCCTATACGATTGATCTGTGCTCACGGCCGGACCCTTCGAACGCCAGGCTGGCGATTCAGCCGGCTTTCCAGGCCATATTCACCGCTCTCTTGAGTTACATCATCATGTCAATGATCGCTTCAGGACCATCAAGGGAGGTCTTGAATTTGTATGTCGGCGGTGTCATGGCCATTGAGGGACTCACCATCGGCATCATTGTGCTGATGCTGGCCCGGCAAATACACTTGCAAAGGAGCGTTGAATGACAGTGTTAAGGATAAGAGAAAAAAGGCCCATCGGCACAGACATGGAGACCACCGGCTTTGGCGTAAAATGGCTATTGTTTCTACTGACGTTCTTTTTGTCATTGTTCAACTTAAGTTGAACAGTTGTTTGTACTACCCGTGACGTAACTTATTGAAATTACATGGTGCGACCCTGAGAAATCTCGAAAAGGTAGTGCCACAGAATACAAACATTATCATTGCCATTATTGATTTAAGTCTATAAATTAGGGGTGTCTTCAATGAAATGGAGGCCACCCTATGTTTGCCCGCATCAAAAAGTCCGGCAAGTACCAGTACCTGCAAATCGTAGAGAACCGCAAAGAAAAGGGCCGCGTCAAGCAGCGTGTGATCGCCACCGTCGGGCGCATGGACCAGCTTCACGAAAAGGGGCGCATCGAGACGCTGATTCGCTCGCTTTCCAGGTTTTCTGAAAAAGCCCTGCTGATTCTCTCCGGGAAAAGCGATGTCAGCGCTCAGGCCCTGACCATCGGG
>JASFFM010000107.1:0-10839 GCA_050124295.1 Desulfobacterales bacterium
GAAGGCCTTGTACGGGAGGCCACAAACTTGGGAAATGTCCGGGTTAAGGGCGGCGCTGTTACAGGAGCCGAAGGCGTGGCGCTGACGGGCAAGGAGATGCTCCAGGATGACAGGGTCCGATCCCGGTGGGGGTGGAGAGGGGGTGACCTTTTGCGCCAGGGTTTCGAATGAGGTGCATCGCAGGGGTGGAGGAGCTGCCTTCGGCAGCAACCCTCCCCCTTGATGGGCCTTCGCTGGGGATCGGAGCGGGCTATCCGATCGTCTTTTTGACAATGCCCAGCAGTTTGTCGGGATCGAATGGCTTGGCAACGTAGGCCACCGCGGATTTCACGGCATGCCGGCCGGCCATTCCACTGATCACGATGACCGGTATATCCTTCAATGCTTCGTCTTTGGACATTTTGCGGTATAGCCGCGATCCCCATTCCTCGGGCATTTCCAGATCAAGGGTGACCAGGTCGGGTTTGATGGCCTTCAGCTTCTCCAGACCTTCCACACCGTTGGCGGCCGTATCGGTGTCATAGCCGTTGTCCGAAAACAAGGTTGTCAGATATTTTACCACCACGGGGTCATCATCGATGACGAGAATTTGCTTCGCCATAATCGGGCCTTTCTTTTATGAGGTTGGTCGTTGCCAGCAGCTTCTAAGACCATGCTTTCATTGTCGGGCATCGTTGTGCCGGTTCAGGGGGTTTTGGCGTGACATTCCCCGCAGGCCACCGGCCCGGCTTTCTCGGCCTGGTGGCACCCCCGACAGTTGAGATGGTAGTGCCGTACCAGATCCATGGGGTATTCATCGCCTTGGGCGCCATGGCACTCGGAGCACTCCTGGTCCTCCGAGCTTTCGTCCTCGATCAGATTACCCTCATCATCGTAAACGTGGTGGCACTCGATGCAGTCGTCGATGCCGGCTTTTTCATTGTGTTCGTCGTGCGCAAAAGGCGGCTTCGGGCGCATGCTGGTGGCAAAGCCGCTGTCCTCGACGAATTCAACATCTTCCTGAGAATAGGCCGTGAAGGCCGCTAGGATAAGCACGCCCGCAAGCACACCGATAAACCAAATATTCTTTCGCATCAGGTTTTCTCCCTTGTCATTCATGAAAAGGATCGAAAAGTCAATGCCCTATCACACTACAGCACACTCTCCGGTTTCTCCATGACTTCATAGATGATATCGCCCAGAAATTTCAGGTCCATGCCGATTTCGTTGTGATGGATGATGTCTTCCAGCCCGCCATGGCAGTTGTGGCAGGGCGCCACGCAGGTTACGGCCCCATGACTTTTGGCATCGAACAACTGCTGGGCTTTAACCTTGTTGCCGTCGACCCGTTTCATTTTCCACGGGGGGCCGCAGTTGATCACACCGCCGCCGGCCGAACAACAGAAGTTGTGCTCGCGGTTGGGGTGCATTTCCACCACGTTTTCGCAAATGGCGTGCACGACGTAGCGCAGCATGTCGTGCAGGCCCCGCCCCCGGATGACGTTGCAAGGGTCATGGATGGTCACGGTCGGTTCGAACTTCTTGGCGATTTTGATTTTGCCCTCTTTGATCAACTCATAGAAAAATTCGATGGAGTGCGTCACCTCTACGGGAGGCATGCGCCAGCCCAGAGCCCGGTTGCCCATGTCATAGATGGAACGAAAGGCATGTCCGCATTCACCCATCACGACCCGCTTGACCTTCAGCCGCATGGCGGTCTCGAAATGCATGCGCTTGATGCGGGCCATGATTTCGTTGTCGCCGGTATACATGGCCATATCACTGTTGTCCCAGCCCGGGGTGGCCGGCATGGTCCAGTTCAGCCCGGCGGCATTGAAAATGACAGCGGCCTGGTAGATCAATTGGGCACGAAATTTGGGTTCCGGACCGATGACGGAGTAAAAAATATCTGCGCCTTCCTTCTCCACGGGAATGCGCAGACCATCGATCTCTTCCTGGGCCTCCTCTTCCTGCCACTGCAGACTGTCGACCCATTCGTCTTCTTTTACCCACATCTGGTTGTAGGTGACCGAGTGGCTGTGCGCTGTATCCTGGATATACTGCGGGGAAATACCCAGCTTGTGGCAGAGACGTCGAACAAAAAGCATGACGTAGGCCACGTCCAGACCGAAGGGGCAATATTGCGCGCAGCGCTTGCAGAGGTTGCATTCGGTGCTGGCAATTTCGGAAGCCTTTTTCATGAAATCGACGCTGACGCGGCCTTTTTTCTTCATGAGGACGGCCATGGTCTGTTTGACCTTGCCGGCCGGAGCAAAGCGCGGGTCTTTGTCGTAGGAGAGATAGAAATGGCAGGCTTCACTGCAAAGCCCGCAGCTTACACAACTTTCGACATAGGTTTTCAAACGTGCCCCGGCCTCGGCCGTCATCATTTTCTGGTATACCTGCTGGATTTTCTCAGGGGTCAGCTTTTCAGCGCCCTTGTGAATGCCTTCATCGTAAATTTTTTTATTATCAGCTGTCGCTGCATCCTTCATGATGAATATCCTCCCTGATTATGCGTATCTTAAGTCTACCAATCCCTGGCGAACCTGACCCCGCCGAACTCGGAGCCCATATAGCCGCGGGTGAAGAAGAACAAAAACGCGTGATTGAGTTTGGTGAAAGGGATGGCAACCAAAAGAATTTCCCCGGACAGCATATGCAGGATGGTTACCAACTGGTTTCCTGGCCACTGGTGATAGGCCCAATAGCCTGTAACAAATGGAGCGGCGACCATGGCCAAAAGGACATAATCCCATGCAGAAGATAAATATTTAACATCCGGCTGGGTCAGACGGCGAATGAAGAAAAAGATGCACGCCCCGATTACCAGCAGGGTCATGATGTCCGCGACGCCATCCGGAATAAACCACCAGCTGACATTAAAGGCCTCATTGATCAACGAGATGTGGGCAAACAGAAAGATCGGCGCCACGAAAATACTGATGTGAAATACGAAGGTGATAATGGACAGAAAAGGGCGTTTCCTGCTGTTCGTGCTGGCAAACGGGAAGATCCAGTGCAGGATCGAGCGGATGGCATAATAGAAGTTCCAGTATTCGTAGACATAGGGATCCTTTTGCTTGGCCAGTATGGCTCGGCTGATGATTTGATAGAGGATACCCCCGAAAAACAGAATGAAGGCCACCCAAGCGAGGGGACCTGCGACGAAATTGTATAAAGCATGCATGACGGCTCTCCTTTCTAGCCCAGAATTTCGTTGAGTGGCAATACGGAGCGCGTGTAGACCGCCTCAGGCCCGGTGCCCTCCAATGCCCGCAACAGAATATGCTGACTGTCCGGGCTAAATATCGGATCCCATACCTTGGGGTAGGTTTTCTCCAACGGCGTGCCATCCACGACGAGCGTGAATTGGCCGTCCTTTTCGACTTTGGCGGCAACGTGCTGGCTGTCCGGGCTGAACACGGGCGCCCAGGCCATGTCATATCCGGCCGGCCATGCTTGCCCGTCGACACAGATGAAATGGCGCTTATCGGTCACGCCGACGCAGGCCAGGCGGCTGCTGTCGGGCGAGAAAGCGGCATCCGTGACGAAATCATCGAAAGTCCGGGCCCAGGGTTTGTCGTCCATAACCATGGTCCAGCGCCCATATTTAGGCGCCGCGATGGCGGCCAGTCGCTGGCCGTCAGGGCTGAACATCTGCTGCCAAAGTTGGGTGTAGCGCCCATTCCAGAATGGTTGGCCGTCCCGGACCATACTCCATCCGCCGTCCACTTTGGCCGGCGCCACGACGGTACCATCGATAGGATTGAAAGACGGCTGCCAGATCGAAGGATAGCTGGTGCTCCAAGCTTCGCCGTCAACCGCGATGGAATATTCATACAGATTCAGCCGGATTTCGGCCGCCACCCGCTGATTATCGGGTGAGAAGGCCAGTCCCCAGACATTGACGAAATTGCGTCCCCAGGCTTGGCTGTCCACCGCTACGGAAAAGCACCCTTCCTGAAATTTGAATATTTCGGCCTCCTTGAAATCCTCCGTCTGGACCACCGCTGCGGTGCGGCTGCCGTCAAGACTTACGGCGGTATGCCCCATATTGGCGAAAGCGTTCTCCCACGGGGTACCGTTTTTGACCAGCAGGTACTTCATACCGTTTTGCGCCGCGCAGGTAATGGTCTTACCATCTTTGGTAAATTGCGTGTCCCAGAGATAATCGAACTGTTCCTCCCAGGCCACGCCATCCACGGCCAATGTCCACTGGCCTGTATCGGAAACAATGCCGGTCAGCCGCCCGTCCGGTGCAAACCGCAGATACCACACCTTGTCGTAGGTGCTCTCCCAGGCGGTGCCGTTGACGCAGACGCTGAATTCCATCTCACCGGTCTTGACGACGGCGGCTATCTTTTCGCCATCCGGGCTGACGTATGGTTCTTCGACCCAGTCGAACGACGCGGGCCAGTTTCCGCATTGGGCAATTTCCCTTTTGCCCGCAGTCCAATCCCAACTGTTTGAAATGTCCATGCCTTTCTCCTTATTAAAGTTGCTTGCAAAGCGTGCATCGTCACGTCATCGCCGGGACAGCGGTTGCCCATTCCCGGTTGGGTCGGACCGGGTGTCTCCGGGAATCACGCTACTCCCGTTTTCAGAGGTGCCCCTTTTGATCCCCGGGGGCGATGGTTGTTTTGGGTCGATTCGTTGTATCATGTCTGCAGGAAAAGACGCACCAGGCGCTCCCATCCGATGTCGGGCAGTGGGTCAACCATATCGTTGCGATGATCAAAATGACGCATGGTGGCCTTGCCGCTGACCATATCGAATTCGCGCAGCAGCCGTTCGAACTCCTGTTCCAGGCGACCGACATACTCACTGCCGATCAGCAGATTTTTCAGATCCTGGCGCAGGTTGTCCGTGTGGACCCTAACGATCCACCCACTGGCATAGGGGTCTTCCCTGGCCAGCGAGGGGTTTTCTTTGACGGACAAGTTAATGGTGGAAACAACACCGCTGACCGGTGACCGCACGGTGGACGAATGCGGGCCCTGGGCGATGACGATGGCCGGCTGATCCTGCACAACGCGGTTGCCGATCAAGGGGGCTTCGACTTTGTCTAGCGGACCCAGAAGCTGTAAGGCAAAATCATCCAGGCCGATGCTTACATCCGCGTTTTTTTCGACACGCACCCAGGCATGTCCCGCATGAAAATAGTATCCCTGGGGCATACGAAAGCCCCTCACGTTGAGGACATCGAGAGGGCGGACAACGGCATGCACCTGATGCTGCTCCGAGAAATAGCGATCGAATTCGCAAAAGGCACATTCATGGTTTTTACAACAGATCTTATAATCGATCAGTCCGTTGGCGTAGAGCAGGCAGGGACGCTCGCCCCTGGGCAACAGTTTCAGGCGCTCACGGGTGAAGGCGATCCGCCCGTCCGGCGCGAGAGGGATTTTGCCTTGCCGGCGGGCCTCGCGGTTTTTTTCCGCCGATTCACACAGTGCTTTATCCAGCGGACATTCGGCGCAGCGGCGGTCATTGTCGCAAAGCTTACGCAAATTAAGCCTCCCCTGACTCCAGACACAGGACTTGGGCCGGGATAACCCGGAGGAGGCCGGATCGGATGTCGACAGATGCTTGGCGGGGGATGGCTTGCCATCCTGGGAGCAGGGACCTCGGTTGGGGGGGGCTTTTTTCAATGGGGCTCCGGTTTTAGATTCAATTGAGGTCATGACAGAGCAAGGAGAGTGCCATCTTCGCCCATTTATGGATTGGTTAAGCAAGTCATTGAAATGACTATCGTAATATTTAACAAAGACCATCAATCAAAGGTGCAAATTACAGCAATTTGTCGAAAAATTCAACACAAATGTGGTCAGCCCCATTTGATGTACGAAATGTGTCAACATAACAGATCGTTACTGTGGAAAGGGCCGTGTGGTGGATTTCATCACATGTGTTGGGATTTACAACAGTTCGGACGCCGTCAGATGATCAAGACGGGATGATGACCTTATATCGCCAGGGTTGTTTGACAGGGGTATGCGCTTTGCCTATTTTTTAATTTCCAAACGATTGTCATCGAGGTCAATTCCTTCCCGAGGTGAATCATGCAATGCAAACGTTTGTCGCTGGGATGGCTGGTTACCTGTTTGCTGGGGATGAGCGGGGGCCCGGCATGGGGTGCTGATCCCCCCCCTGTGCCGCGGCTGGAAGAAAGCGTCCGGTTGTCAGCGGCGTTGGAATTTTGCGGTGAGCCCGTACCCTTAGACAACCCCGAAGTGCGGGAACGTATGGAAAAAGAGCTTCTGCTCTCACTCTGGGACCGTGACCAGGCTGTGTTGTGGCTGAAGCGATCCACCCGGTATTTGCCCCAAATCGAAAAAATGCTTTCCCGGGCCGGGCTGCCCGACGATTTAAAATATGTCGCCCTGGCTGAAAGCGCCCTGCGACCCCATGCGGGTTCTTCCAAGGGGGCGATCGGTTTTTGGCAGTTTCTTCCCGAAACCGGTCGACGGTATGGTTTGATCGTCAATGAGGCCATCGATCAGCGCAGAAATCTAGTCGCGTCCACGAAAGCCGCCATCGCTTATCTTAGCGCGCTGTATGAAAAATTCGGATCCTGGAGTCTTTCGGTTACCGCCTTCAACATGGGCGAGGAGGGGCTTCTGGCCGAGATCATGGCCCAGGATGTCCGGGATTTCTATCGCCTCTACCTGCCTTTGGAAACGCAACGTTATCTTTTTCGCATTCTCTCGGCCAAACTTATTCTTAGCGATCCAGAGCAATATGGTTTTTTTCTGAAGGCCGAAGACTATTATCTACCGCTCAAGTTTACATCCGTCGAGCTGACCTGCTGGGAAGAGACCAGCCTGACGGTGGTGGCAGGTGCCGCCCGGACAGATTTTAAGCGCATCAAAGACTTAAATCCCGAACTCCGTGGCCATTATTTGGCGGCAGGAACATTTACATTGGCGATTCCGGAGGGGGCGGCGACGGATTTTCAAGCCCGTTTTCAAACGCTTCATCAAGAATGGGTGACGCAGAGAAACAACCGGGTCTACATTGTCAGACCCGGGGACAATTTATCAACCATCGCCGAGCAATTTCGCGTGCCCCTGCCCGCCATATTGATCTGGAACCGTCTCGATCTCAATCGTCCGATCCATCCCGGTGATCGCCTGATCATCTATCCCGCCGATGAGGATGCCGGTGAACGCTGAAATCTAAGCCCTGGGAATCAGGGGGGCGGTGGGAAGTTGGATTTTGCGTCGCGACGCTTCGCGCGCCTCCCGGTAAAGAATGGCGGTGTGCCCGATCGCGCCGGCTTTGACACACTTGGTCTGACGACAGATACTGGCGATCAGATGGTCTTTGTGCGCTTTTTCTTTCTGGTCGACAAATTTGACCTTAATGAGTTCATGTTTTTCAAGCGCTCTGTCGACGGAGGCCACGACCTCGGTGGTAAGCCCGTTCTTGCCGATCCACACGATGGGTTTCAAACGATGGGCCAAACCTCGGAGGTATTTGTTCTGTTGGCTCGTTAACTCTCGCGGCATGGTAGGAGGGTCTCCTTAAGCGGTTTATCGGTGAGGTGACCTTTGCGCGTCATTAGCGCCCCCGGAGGACATTGCTCTCCCGCAAGCATGCCAGGCGGTGTGCCAATTGGCGGGGTGGCATGATGATGGGCAACCCCCATCAGTTCCGCGTCACCATCAGGCGCATGGTCCCTCCCGCTTCGGCGGATGAACGACCGGCCCCCAGAATTTGCCGATGGATTTCGTTTTGGCGGGTATCCGTCCCGGCGATTTCGACCCACTCCCCCAAAGGAACGTTCAGACGGGTTGCCGCCTCTGCAAAGCGAATGGGCTGTCTTTTGCCGCGCTGGTTGAGATAGCTGATACGCGGCGTGATGTCGATGAGCACATTGTTACCCACGAGGACCGGCCGGACATCGTAGCCGGTATCCACCCTTCTAAAGGTTACCGAACGACCGGTATAGCCATGCTCGTGGGACAAATCGACCCAGCGTTCCGGATAGGGCACATCGACGCCGGAACGCAGATAGGCCGTGCTGCCGGAACGCACGATAATAGCATAATCACTGCTATTGCGGCGGTTTTCGCGATCGTCGGACAGCTCGACCGCAAGACCTTCTTTTTTGCGCTTGCCCACGTCAATGGTGACATCACCTGTTTCAATGCGGCCACTTGCCGTTGCCGACTGTTTTCTTGCCGACCTCTGGTAGTCGTATTGAACAAGGATTTTGAGTTCCGGCACGGGTTGGTCGATGCTTGAGACCAATTTTCGGATGCGGGCGACATTAGCCGCCTGATCAATGACAATCAGGGAGTTGCTGGGGATGTCCGCGGAGATGAAACCATATTTGCTGACCAGGGGCTTGACCATGGTGAGGATATCGGTGACCTCCCGGTGTACGATTCGAAGCTGGGCAACTTCCTCTGATGCCCGTGCGGGTATTCCGGCAACGCCAAAAGCCATGGCAACGCCCAGGGCGATCAAAACCCACGAACAGCAGGCGGCCACTCGGCGGCGCATGCCATTTAACAACTGCGCCTTGAAGGGCTTGGGGACCCTTGGCAGGTAATGGGGCTCCGGGAACTGAATCCTTTCCAAGGGGTCGATCATGGTCCTCGTTTTCCGATTCACGGCAGATTGACCGGTTGTTTCGGGGGGCCATGTGTGTCCATCCGATGGCCAACCCCGTGCTGGCCGGCGTTAGGGTTTTTGGTGATGGCTTTTGATCGCAGGCCTATGGCCCGGTCCCGAGCCTTTTCCGGACCTCCAAACCAATGGGTATTCATGCTTCCCCCCCCGCCGCGTCATGCCAGAGCCCTGCAATGTTGCGGTCCTTCCGAATTGGCGTGCGGGACCCCTTTTAAGCACGGTGGTTTGATTCGGCTGAATTCAAAATTGATTCAGCGCAGCGCGGTCTCAATACGATCCATGGCCATCTCGACTTTTTCGAAGTCATTGAACGCGCTGATACGGATATAGCCCTCCCCACACCGCCCGAATCCGGGGCCCGGGGTGCTGACGACGCCGGCTTTGTTGAGCAGCATGTCGAAAAAATCCCAGGCATCGCGACCCGTATTGATCCAGATATAGGGCGCGTTTTCCCCGCCAATGAGATCGAAACCCAAAGCCGCCATGCGTTCGCGAATCAGGGCGGCATTTTTCAGGTAATAGTCGATTAAGGCCTTGGTCTGCGCCTGCCCCTGGGGAGAGTAGACCGCGGCCGCGGCCTTTTGAACGGGGTAGGAAACCCCGTTGAATTTTGTGGTGTGGCGGCGGTTCCAGAGAGGGTTTAGATGTTGGATCGCACCATCACGGCGAAAAGCCCGGCAGGTTTTGGGCACGATGGTGTAAGCACAGCGGGTGCCCGTAAAACCGGCCGTTTTGGAATAGCTGCGGAACTCGATGGCCACCTCCTGGGCGCCTTCGATTTCATAAATCGAATGGGGCAGAGCGTCATCACGGATGAAGGCTTCATAGGCGGCGTCGAAAAGAATGAGCGCTTTGTTCTCCCGGGCGAAGGCGACCCACTGCCCTAGGGCTTCCCGGCTGATGGTGGCCCCCGTGGGATTGTTGGGGAAACAAAGATAAATGAGATCCGTGGGTTCCTTCGGAAAGGCGGGCAGGAAACCGTTCTCCATCGTGCAGGGCATATAAACGACGCCGCCGTAGCGGCCGTCTTTGTAGATACCGGTGCGCCCCGCCATGACATTGGTATCGAGGTAGACGGGGTATACCGGATCCGGAATGGCCACCTTGATGTCGGTGGCGAAAAGTTCCTGGATATTTGCCGTATCGCATTTGGAGCCATCGCTGACAAAAATTTCATCCGGTTCGATGGGGACGTTACGGGATTGGAAATCGTGCTTGGCGATCATTTCCCGCAGGAAGGGGTATCCCTGTTCAGGACCGTAGCCTTTGAACGAAACGCCCTTGGACAAATCGTCGACCCCTTCGTGAAAAGCCTCGATGCAGGCTTTGGGCAGAGGGCGGGTCACATCGCCGATGCCCAGTTTGATTACATCAATGTCGGGGTTGCTCGCTTGGAAGGCCGTTACACGTTTGGCGATTTCACTGAACAAGTAAGATGATTGAAGTTTGCGATAGTTTTCATTGATGCGGATCATCGATCATAACCTTTCCTACTCACGATTAAGGGATGGATTGCCGGGCACTCAGCTTGATGGTTCGATTTACATATAATTAAAGTAGATTATATATCATGGCCCACCGATGATTCTCAAGAATCAAAATGATCGAGCCCATAAATTGGAACACTAGATCATGAAGTGAACGGCGTTCGACATAACCACCATGAGTTAGGCATAAGAACGTTGTTTTATATGCGTGCTCTTTATCAAAGCCCCAAATAGCATAAAAGATTCGTAAAACAAATTGTTTACCATATCTCTGCCAAGGTGCGGGCGGTTTAGGATTCGACCTTTTCATGGCGGGCACGATTGTGTCCCGGAACGAGGATCAAGCAAGCCCCGCTTTGCTCTCGGTCGCAGGGTTGGCGAGTCATTTGCGCCCCAGGGATCGTTATCCCCATGAACAAGACGGGTTGGTCACGATCGATTGGCCGGCTGAGAAGTGGGCCCAAAACCATCGGAGCCGTCTGAAATGTCGAGCGGATGGCCGGCAGAGGTGCCACCTAATATTTAGATGACTTGATTGTTAGGGCAGGGCCCATCCCGGCCAAGATCATCTTCGACAAGCTGATTTTGATTCCGATGGGGTTGCTTGGGTTGCGGGGTCAGGTGCTGCCAATTTGGGGAAGCTGATAGCGGCATCTGCAAAGCAAGGGTGGGGGAATGCCCAACAAATAATATTTGATTTTCGGTAATGGTGGTTCTTAACAGGGGGATG
>JASFFM010000108.1:0-10836 GCA_050124295.1 Desulfobacterales bacterium
AGGAAAGGCCTTACCTCTCGGATAATCCGCCCGTCTTCATCATATTCATAGCGCACCCAACCGCCATCCGGATTGATGCGGGCGGCAAGTTTCCCGTATCCCCGTCCCATATCAGTTAAATATCGGTATTCGGTGGCGAGCTTCACACCATCCGGGTCGACGGTTTCCCGGATTCGTTTCTCACCAAATTCATAGTTTCTAAATACGGTCTCCGTCACTTTTAACGGGTCGCCGTCGGAGCCCGCAATTGAGGTCCGAACGACCCGGTCACCCGCATCGTTGATGCGCTCAGATTTGGATTCGATCTTTAGGCCGTTGCCGGAGGTCAGCGTCCAATTCTTCTCTTCTGCTTCGTAGCTGTAATAAAACTCACGCGCTGCACCATCCCGGATCTCCGTGATTGCCAGATTGTTAATCGTCTCACCGGTTTCATCCGGGTTTTCGATGCGCCACACGGCCATGGGCACGGCCTTGGGATCGATGCTGTAGGAACCATCATCCAGTTTTCTTCCGCGATAACCAATATCGTAAAAATAAATTTCATACCTCAAAGGAGAGAAACGCAGAAAGGTGACGATGGCCAGGGGGGTGATGATCTGCTCGAGCATGCCTTCTCGGAAATGGGGTATGACCTGTTTGCTTGAGCTGTTGACAACCAGGGCCTCCGGTGTGGATAGAATGGTCAGGGGTTCTTCGGCAAATAGGAACAGATCGCCTGCCGAACGCCCGCCGTCGCCTTTTCCCAGACTCAGTCGGACATCAACAGACCCGTTGAGCACATTCCCAACGCTTACCGTATTGTCACAGGGGCCGTATTCCTCTGAACATTCGCAATCGATGTCGATGCGCTTTTCGAGAGGTTTGCATCCTTCAACCGAAGCACGGACCATGATCCATCCGTTCCCGCTGTTGGGTGTCACCGTTAACAGTCCCGTGCCACGGTCCAATTGCACGTCCACATATCCATCTTGTCTGATGATCTCCCACTTAACCTTTGCCGTGAGGTTTTCAGGATAGGTTTTCGCTATGAGTTGGCCATCCGTGCCCGGGGGAAGAAAAAAGGCTGTTTGACCTTCCAGGCGGATTGATTCAATGGCGGCCGAGATCGCTTTGATTTCTTTAAAGTCTATGGCAGCATTGGCCGGAACAATAAAAAGGAATAAGAGCAGGATAATACATGTGGGCAGAGTTAAATTTCGATGACGCAATTTCCTTGATGTCTCCCGATAGTGTTTGACCACTAAGCGAAGTCTCCGATCTAATTTTGAAGATTGAACAATTGTGGGTTTCGGATTGTTCAAACACCCGTGCATGTGGCAAAGATTGTACCAATTATGAATTGCTATGATTTCAGTCAGATAAGAATAGCGGAGATGATAGATTGCACAGTTTTCTAAGCAGGGTGCACTGCTAAGTGTGCATTCGAATTAGGGGTGCTTTTCCGCTGGATGGCAGTTGACGTTTGTCAGGACAGCCGGTCCGCCGCCTTCGGCGTTTCCCGCAGCTCGATAACAAACGACCCCACCCACACCTTGCTGACCAACCGTAGCGGAATCCTGCGCTCGTCGGCGGAGATCCACAGGAACAGCTCGGGGTCTTCGCTTTTATCGAAAACACCCCCGGCCTCTCGGATGTCGGGTGCGAGCATAAAAGCCTTCCAGGGGCGGCCATCGACCACGATCACTTCCTTTTGAATCACCCGGGCCCGGACCAGGAGATTTTTCTTCCCGGTATTCAGGGGGCGGGAGACGGTCATGCCTTTTTCGAGGGAGAGCGACCGCGCGTAGTAGAGCATGGAGATCATATCCAGCGTTCCTTCGGGCAGGGGAAAACGGCGCTTCCTGTATGGATCGTTGGCATACTCCGTGACTCCGCGGTCCCAATCGAAATCCACCCAGAAGTTCCTCCGGGTACGGCCCTCCAGCATGTCCTTTTCGAACCACAGCGAACGGCTCATGGTCAGATCGGTAAACCCTTCGAGATAGCCGTCCACAGGAAAGAAGAACTCAACCACCGGATAGGTCCGCGCCCGAAAGACGAAATGGTAGGCCGGCGCACCCTTGAATTGCGTCAGGGTCCCCACCTCGAGGCTCGCCTGGGCCACGGGCACCTTCTCCCAGCGCACCTCATAAAAAAGCCTTTCACCCGGCTTAAAAGGCAGCGTGCCGGCCCCGGCGACAGCGGCAACCAGGAGCAGGCCCACCAACAGTACCGGGCCATTCCAAAATCCTTTCGATCTCATGACCAAACGTCCTCCGGGCGGGAAAAACACGCTTTTGAACCTCTAGGACGTGTAGGGGACGGGTTTTGTCGACGTGCCGTAGGGCGAAACCATCTGTGCCGGGGTCATTTCCTCAGCGAACGCCTATCCGGCTGAGATTGTGATTTTTTTGACAAGCCCGGCCACCTTTGGTACAAATTCCTCATCCTACCTGATCGTTCCAGCCGGCATGCGCCACGCCAGTGGCCGACAACCTACTTGGGTAGCTGTCCGATGACGGCTATTCATGGGACAGGCGTTGTGCGGATATTCTCCCGACGAACAGGCTTTGAAGCTGTCACTGAATCAGATGGGCATCCGCCAGAGGGCCCGAACCGCGATCCGATAGTGAGCTTATGGGATTATTTGAGAAGACCGCCGAACTGATCATCGATGATGTCATCCAGGCCACCCTTGACACCGATCAAACTCAGAGACCTTCCGTGGCCGTCTCCCTGAGAAACGGGATCGAGCACCGCAAAGCTCTTGGAAAAAAACCTCCCCGGCAATACAAACGGTTCGCCAAGGGAATGCACAGCGCTATTACGGAACAGGGGTTTGGCCAGGGAGTAATTCCGAATCCGGATCGTCAACATCTGCCTGCCCCTGCTGACCCTGGGGATTTTTTCGGCCTGGGCCAAGGTCCGCAAGATACGCTATTTCTATTCCCGCACGGCCATCGACGGGACGCCTTTCCAGTACCTGGGGCGGCTCACCCCCATCCTAAGGGGGCGCTTGGTAGCGGCCACTGGTTCCGGTATCTGGACCATGGCCGATCATTTTGTCACCGCCCTGCTGCCCTTTGTCCTGGGGGCCGGCGTCATTGCGCATGATGTTGGCGTTGACACATAAATCTATTGTGATCGGGGGCTTGCAGATACCATCGCCGTTGAAGGGCATGCGAGATGGCCTGACAAATAATGTCAGATTCGGACGTTTTTTGTCAGCCCTTTCCAATCCGCCGGAAAGGCTTGATACCCTCGATACGGTACTTTGGAATTTTCGACAGCCCTATATGCAGGGGAAAGGGACTGGCGTCAACACAACCGCTGGTTTGTGCTCTGAAGGCTGCCTGGACCAGTTTGCGGACTGGCATGCGAACGTAAAATGGCCTGATAATTGCAGGTTATAGCGACTCATCTGTCGATGGGAAACCAGCAAGATTTGCGTAGGTGCCATTCAATGACCTGAAGCCGCCGCCCCATTTGACGATCGCCGAACGCCTCCCAAGAGTAACCCTGAGAAATGCAGGAGTATTGACATGGATTGGTTTTACCGCTTGAACGGTCAAGAGACCGGACCGATCAACGCCAAGGATCTAAAGGCCCTTTTCAAAAGCAGGACAATTACCGCCAAATCCAAGGTGCGGCGGGCAGACATGTCGGAATGGAAGCCCTTGAGCCATTTTGCGAAAAGGCCTTCACCGCAAGACCCGATCGTTGAATCTCCGGAAGCTCGGCCCTTGAAAATGGTCAATCATGATTTGGACCAAGCATCTGAGGGGGTGCCCGTCCCCCCTGCCGCCCAGCCGACCTCCCTCTGTTCCGAGTGCGGTCGCGGTTTTCCCCAGGAGGACTTGATCCCATTCGGCAAGGCCCTTATCTGCGCGGCCTGCAAGCCTCTGTTTACCCAGAAGCTGCGTGAGGGTGTCCGTGTGCAGGGAACCCTGGTCTATGCAGGTTTCTGGATCCGTTTCGGAGCGAAATTTATCGATGGGCTGATTGTCGGCGTGGCCAGCATGATCGTAGGGTTAGTCATCGGCCTGGGGCTGGGGGGTCTCGATGAATCCGGCGACTCCGTGGCGCTCAACCTGTTTATCCAGGCCCTCAATTTAATCATACCGGCGATTTATAGTACGTATCTCCTGGGCCGCTATGGGGCAACCCTGGGGAAAATGGCCTGCGGTATCAAAGTGGTGCGGCCGGACGGCGGCGCCATAGGTTACCCACGGGCTCTGGGACGCCATTTTGCAGAATACCTGAGCGGCCTGATCCTGGCGATTGGCTATATCATGGCTGCTTTCGACAGCGAAAAAAGGACACTGCACGATCGCATCTGCAGTACGCGTGTGGTGAGAAAATAGACCAAGCCCCACCTTTGCGGGGATCATCATCGTTTCGCCGTGCGACGCAGCCATGATGTTTCCCATGACGAGGCCGGCGACAAAGGGCCATGATGAACCCCACCTGCAGCAACTGCCAATCGGTTCTGGATGCGACGCAATTCAATACCGGTGCTTTCTTCAACTGCCGAAGCTGCGGCACCCCGCTACGCGTCGAAACCTTTCCGGCCCTGAACCAACCAATGCCCGTCGGCCGGGACGGTGCGACACTGCAGGCTCCCCGAACGGCCGGCTGCTATTACCATGCCCGCAAGAAGGCCACCGTGGTCTGTTCATCCTGTGGTCGCTTTCTTTGTAGCCTTTGCGACATGGACATCAACGGTCTGCATATCTGCCCGGGATGTCTGGAGACCGGCCGCAAAGAACGACGCATCGCCGATCTTGATGACCACCGAACGCTCTACGATACGATTGCACTATCCCTGGCCCTGCTCCCGATGCTGTTCTTTTTTATGACCTGGATAACCGCCCCAATGACACTGTATGTCGTGGCGCGATACTGGAAGGCCCCCTCCAGTCTGCTTCCCCGGACGCGGGTCCGGTTCGTCCTGGCGGCGCTGATTGCCGTGCTGCAGATCGCTGGCTGGGGTTTATTGGGCTTTGGAATGGTGACCTGACCAAACCGGCGCGAGGATTGTCTGTATGGCGCACACGGCAAAACGATACCGCAAACTGGCCAAAACAGGCGGTCTGTTTACCTGCTACTCGCTCTGGCAAGGGGCTGATCATCTGATCTCCGTTCAGACCACCATGGCCAGCGAGGACTATCGACGCTTTTACTTCCCAGATATCCAGTCCATTACCGTTCAAAAAACCGGAATGTACCATGTCTACAGTTTTCTGTTCGGACTGCCGGGCGTGCTGGCCCTGACCGTGGGCACCCTTGCTGACACCACACCGCTGCCGTGGCTGATTTTCAGCGTCCTGGCGGGCCTGATGCTGGCCGGCAATCTGCTGCGCGGTCCGACCTGTATCTGCCATATCCGCACGGCCGTGCAGAGTGTGAGGGTCCGGGCACTTGTACGCATGCGCCGCCTCAACCGGGTGTTGGATCAAGTCATGCCTCTGATCGCAGAAAGCCAGAAAAGCCAGCCCACCGTCCCAACGCGCCCTTCACCTGAGGCGGGCGCAGGGCGGCCGATACTCACGGCGCCGAATCAAAAGGGCGCACCGGCCTTGCCAGCATCGAAAGCGCGTCCGGCTTCAGTACGCCTGCACCAGATACTTTTTGGCGGTCTGTTGATCCAGGCGTTGCTGACCGGGGGTAATTTCTTTGTCAGCAACCTCATTTATGGCCTGTTGGCAAGCCTGTTCGTTGCGGGGATCATGATCACGACCGTTGTGGCCCTGGCACGCCAAGCCGACAGCGGCATCAATGCCACGGCGAAGCGGATGACCTGGGCGGCGCTGGTTTTGATGTGTCTCGAGGTCGCGGCCGGCTATGGGGCCAGTTTCTGGGCCTATACGGCGTATCCCGAACTGATCAACAACCAGTGGGGACTCTATAAGCATCTTGTTATGTTATCGCCCCAAGACCACCCCTTGCTACTGGGGTTTAGTCTCTTGGTCACGGTCGTCGCACTGATCTTGGGACTGGGAGGAACCATCAGTCTGCGGCGACATCGCCGGGAGCCGACGGGTGCCCCGACCCGTGACCGGCTTCAACAGGCGATGACATGAACACCTCGAGCCTCGAAAACCGACGCTGCGCCCACCATGCCGACCGCGAGGCGGTGGCCCGCTGCCCACAGTGTGAGCGTTTTTTCTGTCGCGAATGCATCGCTGAACACGATGGGCGCGTCCTTTGTGCCAATTGTCTGGCGTTGAGCGGAAGTCGCCAGGCCCGCCGGCGCTCGTTTTTGCGGCGCCTGACACCACTGGTGCAGGTCGCTGTAGGGCTCCTTCTGCTCTGGGGCACATTTTTTTACCTGGGGCAGGCCCTCATTTCCCTCCCGGACCATTTTCACGAAGGCACGATCTGGCAGGACGGATGGGGCGAATCGTGAGCTCTTCTCAAAGCGGAACCGAATGCGGAGCGGTGCCTCTGATCGAAGAAAGCAGTCAACTGCTGCGCAGTCTGCCGCTTTCCGTATTGGCGGCCTACGCCGTGGGCACCCTGCCGTTTGTTCTGGGCCTGCTCTTCTTCTGGTCGGACATGAGCCGTAGCGCGCTGGCAGCCCGTCACTGTTCGGCCGGAGCCCTGGGGTTGGGCCTGCTTTTCATTTGGATGAAATGCTGGCAGACGGTGTATTGCCGGCAGATCAGCGCCTGGTTGACGCATCAGGAACCGCCCCCCTGGTCGTTCATCGGCCTGGTTCGTATGGGCGCACGGCAGAGCCTGGTGCAGGCCACCGGGTTTGTCTTGCTACCGCTTGCGGTCCTGTTCACCGTTCCGACGGCCTGGGTTTATGCGTTTTATCAGAATGTCACCGTTCTGGATGACGGCGGCCCGGAGGGCCTGGTTGCCCTAATTCGCAGGGCCTGGCATCAGGCGGTACTTTGGCCCAAACAGAACCATCTTATACTTCTGATTATAGGGGCCTTCGGAATTTTCGTTTTACTCAACAGCGTTCTGCTACTGGCACTAGGGCCGATGTTGCTCAAGCGATTTCTGGACCTGGACACCGTCTTCACCCTCAGCGGCTTCTGGGGCCTTTTCAACACCACCTTTCTGGCGGTCACCATTGCCCTGGCGCATGTGTGCATCGATCCCCTGATCAAAACGCTATACACACTGCGCTGTTTTTACGGCCGCTCCCTCAGAACCGGAGAAGACCTGCGGGCCCGACTGGCGAGGCAGCGCCGGGTGACAGCCGTCCTGACCCTATTGGCCCTGCTGGCAGTGAGCACCGTTGCGATGAGGGCCGAGGCGGCCGCCAAACAGTCCCCGGATGCGGCCTCCACCGTGCTTTCCGCCCAAATCCGCCCAGACGACCTGGATACCACCATTGGGGACGTCCTGGCGCAGCCGCGCTACACTTGGCGTTTACCTCGGGAGCAGGCCACGGCAATCAAAGAGACCCAGCGCGGCTGGTTTGCGTCATTTTTCAATTGGCTGGAACAGGCGCTCAAAACCGTCATGGAACCCATCGCGCGCTGGCTGGAACGTTTCTGGGAATGGTTGTGGGAGCGTTCGACCGGGCGATCCGAACCGGAAGCAAACCCCAGTCTCTGGCCAGACCTGGTCAAAGGGCTGCTTATTCTGGCCGGTGTGCTTTTGGTCGTTTTTTTGGTCGCGGCCGTGCGCAACCAATACCAAAAAAAACCCCGGGATGGCGACCGAGCACCGTCCATGCCCGTCACCACAGTCTCCGATTTAAGTGACGATCATGTCCGGGCGGATGCGCTGCTTGTCGACGAATGGCGGCAACTGGCGGAGCAGCTGGCGGCGAAAGGCCGGTTCCGGCTGGCCATGCGGGCCTGTTTTTTTTCAACCCTGGGCGTTCTTGCCGACCACCATCTCATCATGATCGCCGACCACAAATCCAATCGCGAGTATGAAACCGAGGTCGTTCGGCGGGCATCGGACCGACCCTCGCTGGGATCGGTTTTCAGGTGGTCGGTCGCCCGGCTGGATCGGGTCTGGTATGGGATGCGCACCGTCAGCCGGAGCGATTTTCATCGATTCGCCGGCCGACAGAAGGAGATCGCCGATCTTGTGGAAAGCTAACCACTTCCTCGTGGCACTGGGCCTGGTTGTTGTGCTGCTCTTCGCCGGCGGCCTTTTCGGTCTGCTCACACTGCGTTTTGAGACGGGGGATATCTATCCCCCCTACTCGTCGCTACGTTCCGATCCACTGGGGACGCGGGCTTTGTTTGACAGCCTGGAACGCACGCCGGGCCTCACGGTGGCGCGCCATTACACCCACCCCGAAAAACTGTCGCCCGCGGCAACGACACTAATCCTGGCCGGGCTGGGGCAACATGCATTTGAAGGTCCCGAACGCGAACTGGGTGCCCTCCACCGGTTCGTGCTCAGCGGTGGCCGTGCCGTGCTGATGCTGAAAGCGATCAAACCCAACCACGGCGTTGACGAGAACCATCCCTCCGATGCCCGCAATGAAGGCCATCAAGCGCCGAGCGCAGACGATGAAAACAATGCCCTCCCGGAGCAACCGCGCATGATCAGCCTGAGATCGAAATGGGGTTTTAAGCTGGAGATCCCCCCCCTGACGCTGGGCGGGCGGGAAGCGCAGCGTGCGCCGACATCCAACCCGGAACTGCCCGCCGCCATTTTCTGGCACAGCGGCATGGTGTTCGTAGCCGACCATCCTGACTGGCGGATCCTCTACCGGATCGGCGACCGGCCGGTGGTCATGGAGCGTCGCCTGGGCCGGGGCAGCATCTTGCTGGGCACAGACAGCTATCTTATCAGTAATGAAGCCCTGCGGAACCATCGTCAGTCCGCCCTGCTGGCCCATATGGTGGGCTCAAGCCGAACGGTGCTCTTCGATGAAACGCATTTCGGCATCCACCATCGGCCCGGGGTATCCAACCTGATCCGCCGATATCGCCTCTATGGTTTGATTGCCGGTGTGATTCTGCTAGCCGGTCTCTATATCTGGCGCAACGGGCGATCCTTTCTACCGGCGGCACCCGAAGAGCCGGACGAGGGCTTCCGGCTGGCTTATCAGGATACGGATCTTGCCCTGGTCGGCCTGATCGGCCGCCATTTGCCGGATGACCAGTTGCTGGACACCTGTGTGACGGCCTACGAGCAAGCCCAGATTCGCCCTGGCGCGGATACGACGGCGAAATTAGCCCGCATCAAAAAACTGGTGGCCGAGGCTGAGCGGGATCCGGTTCAAACTTATCAATCGATTTGCCAGCTTTTATCGAGGAGACCATCGCGATGAGTCAGAAGCTCGACGTGGTAAAAAAAGTACTCGCCCGAGCCAAAACGGAGGTGGCCAAGGTTATCATCGGGCAGGATGACGTGGTGGACATGGCATTGATCGCCATTTTCAGCGGGCAGCACGCCCTGATCGAAGGCGTGCCCGGCGTGGCCAAAACCCTTCTGGTGCGAACCCTGGCACATACGCTCGGCTGCGATTTCAACCGCATCCAGTTCACTCCCGATCTCATGCCAGCCGATATTACGGGAACCAATGTCTTCAACCTCAAGGAAAATGCCTTCACCCTCGTCAAGGGACCGGTGTTCACCACCTTTCTGCTGGCGGATGAGATCAACCGCGCGCCGGCCAAAACCCAGTCCGCCCTCTTGCAGGCCATGCAGGAACGAGTGGTCACGATCGATCGCGAAACCCACGGTTTGAATCCTAATTTTACGGTCTTCGCCACCCAAAACCCAGTGGAGTACCAGGGAACCTACCCCTTGCCGGAAGCCCAGAAAGACCGCTTCATGCTGAAGATCAACATGCATCCGCCCAAACGCGACCAGGAAGTGGAACTGGCCCGGCGGATGCTAGGATCATCGGCCCCGGAAACCGTCCTCGAAGCCGGCGGCGTAAGGCCCGTGCTCGGGGCCGACATTCTGATGAAGATCAAGCGCTATCTGCCCGAAGTGCTGGTTAGTGAAGAACTGGTCGCCTATGCGGTCGATATCGTACGCCGGACCCGCCGGCATGAAAGTGTCCTCGTGGGCGCCGGCCCCCGGGCGACTCAGGCGCTGTTGCTCGCCGGCCGGTCGTTGGCCACCGTCCGCGGGCGCGATTTTGCCATTCCTGACGACTTCAAGGACATGGTCCCGGCGGTTCTCGGTCACCGTCTCGTTCTGCAACCTGAACTCGAAGTCGAGGGGCTGGCCATCGAAGAGGTTATCCAGGAGATCCTGCAGACCCTGCCGGTGCCGCGATGATCGTTCCTCAGAACAGACTTCTGTTCTGGGCAGGAGGAGGTGTGCTGCCGCTACTGACCCTGGCCTCGGCCTTTCCGGAAACCGCGCCACCCGTTCTGGTCGTTCTGACGGCTTTCGTGGGGTGGGTCGTGGTCGATGCCGTGGGTTCGCGCCACCACCCTCGCCAGCTATCAGTGGAGAGCCCTGCGGTCGTCAGGCTGGCCAAGGGCCGGCCGGGGACGATCCCCTTGCGCCTGACCTGGGCCGGTGCCGGCAACCACCGGGCCCGGATCGGCCTCGCGCTAGCCCAAGGCGTGCATACCGAATCTACGACGCTGGAACTCCCGGTGAGCGCCCAGGAACCATGCATCGACATCGCCTGGCCGATAAAGGGCCGTCGGCCCGGGCGCTACCCTCTGGAGTGTATTTACCTGGAGATGGATTCGCGCCATCGCTTCTGGGCCATCCGGCATACCCTGCCCGTGGCATCCGAACTGCGGGTTTATCCCAACCTCAAGACGGAATACCGTTTGCTGAAAGGCATGGCCTTCCGTCACCTGAGTGGCATGCATACGCAGCGACAAGTCGGCAAAGGCCGGGATTTCGAGCAGCTGCGTGAGTATCTGCCCGGTGATGGGTATGAAGACATCCATTGGA
>JASFFM010000109.1:0-10819 GCA_050124295.1 Desulfobacterales bacterium
CGGGTTTGGCTCCGGCCGATACCAGTTCGTTTTCCTTTAGAAAAGCGCCCAGGCGGGCTTCCGACAGGAGGGGCTCGCTGGCGGAGTGGTAAGGTTTGAGCACGGCATCGGAAACAATATCGGTATAGGTGTAGGCGATATCGCGGTAAAGGTTTTTAAAGGCCGGCAGCACCACGAAATAATCGCTGAGTTCAAGGGTGCGTCTGGTTTCCTCCCCGTTGAGGAGTTCTTCGTACATTTTTTCGCCCGGTTGGGCGCCGATGGTTTTCAATACGATCTGCTCCGGCTGGAAACCGAACAGCGGCGCCAGCTCCCGAATCATGACCCGGGCCAGGTCCTTGATCTTGATCGCCTTCATTTTGGTGATAAAAACCTCACCGCCGCAGGCCAGGAAGGCGGAATCGATCACCAGCCGCACGGCCTCGTCGATACTCATGATAAAACGCGTCATATCAGGATCGGTCAGCGTCACCGGGCCGCCCCTTTTGATCTGTTCGTGAAAGATGGGCACCACCGAACCGCGCGAGCCTAAAACGTTGCCGAAGCGGGTGGATGAAAAAACGGGGCCCTCGCCGCGGAGATTGCTGTTGGCCGCGGTCATGAGCTTCTCGCCCATGAGCTTGGAGGTTCCCATCACATTGGTGGGGTTCACGGCTTTATCGGAGCTGGTGAACACCACCCGTTCGACCTTTTGATCGATGGCCGCCGCGATGATGTTCTGGACGCCCATGATATTGGTCTGCACAGCCTCGAAGGGCGAACGTTCGCAAAAACTGACATGTTTGAAGGCCGCGGTGTGGAAGACGACCTCGATGGCCTGCATTTTGCTGATCAGTTTGTCGCGATCACGCACATCGGCCAGAAAAAAAGATGCCGCGGGATGATCCGCGAACTGCTGTTCGAGAAAAAACAGTTCGCTCTCATTGTTATCGAGGGCCACCAGCGCATCGATATGATGTTTCTCGAGCAGTTGCCGGACAAGTTCCCGGCCAATCGTGCCGCAAGCCCCGGTGACCAGAACCCGCTTGCCTGTGAGTGTCAAAATGGTCTCCTTCGGCCTATTTCAGAATACGCGGCTGACTTGCTGGGGCTGGCCATCCCGTGTGCTTTCGATCGCCGCGCCGGTTCCCTGTTGAATGATGGCCCAAGGCCACCCGGGAGGGATGAGAGCATTCATCATGGAAGATAACCATGAATTCCGCCGGCCAGAATGAAGGATTATCCAAGGCGTGTCAAGTTCGCTTGCGGCGCCCGGCGACAAGCTGCTAAAACGGAGCGGCGCCACCGGCAACCGAGGGGGTGTGGTCGATATGGGCGCCGCCGATCCGGGCCATGGTTTTTAAGCCCCCCGGATCACCCATGGACGCCTGGTGACCGCAGCACGGTATGGAAAAGCTTTTGCCGCCGGATTCTGTTTAAGCTAAGGTGGGTGGCGTGAATCCATCCAATTCCTCCACAGGCCCCCAAGATGTTTCCACCCGGATCCTGATCTGGCTGTCCGCTTCGGTGGGTGTCACGATGGTGGGCATGGGCATCATCTGGCCCATCATGCCGGTTTATGCCGTGCAACTCGGTGCCGGAGGGACCCAGCTGGGGCTCATCATTGCGTCCTTCAACATCGCCCGCAGTATTTTCAATCCGGTCGTGGGCTCTCTTTCGGATCGACTGGGGCGCAAACCTCTCATGCTGACCGGTCTATTTTGTTATGCGCTCTTATCGCTGGCCTATGTTCAGGTCACAAGTGTTTCTGGGCTGATCGCCGTGCGCTTTGCCCATGGCATGGCGGCGGTCTGTGTGGCGCCGGTGGCCATGGCCATGGTGGCGGAAATCGCCCCTCCTTCCCGGCTGGGCCTCTACATGGGTACCCTCAGCATGTCCCTCATGCTGGGCGTGGGGGCCGGCCCCATGCTGGGCGGCATCATCAAGGACTGGTTGGGTTTGGAGGCCGCTTTCCTGACCATGGGGGGGCTGGCGCTGGTCACAACGGTCGGCATGCTTGGATTTGTGCCCGCCCTTGCCCCCAAGGATGGTCCAGGCACCCGTCCCTCGATCTCGGTGGCCCGAACATTCATCCAGAGCCCCGTTCTTCAAGCGGTGGTCGTGATACGTTTTTTTTCGGCGGCCGGCCAGGGAGCGGTGTACACCTTCCTACCGCTCTATGGCGCAGCCATCGCCATCTCCAGTGCCCAGGTGGGCATCCTGCTGGGGGTCAATGTGCTTCTGATCGCCTTCCTGCAGCGGCCCGCCGGTCGACTGGCCGATCGCAAGCGTCCCGTTTTCCTGATGGTGGCCGGAATTCTTGTTTCCGGTCTGGCGGTGGCCGCTATGCCATTGGTAGATACCTTCGGCGGGGCGCTGGTGATGAATATTATTATGGGCATCGCCAACGGTATTGCCGTTCCCGCCGCCCTGGTGCTGGCCGGGCGAGAGGGGGCGCGCGTCGGCATGGGAGCGGTCATGGGATTGTTCGATGCCGCTCTGAGCCTGGGGTTTATCGTGTCGCCGATCCTGTTGGGTCTGGTCCTGGATATGTTTGGCCTGGCAAGCATTTTTTACACCGGCGGGGCCATCATCCTCAGCGGCTCGCTGGTTGTGACCGTCTGGTTTCTGACCCGCCGGGCGGTCACCTGAAATCCCGACGGCCGATCGAGCCGGTTGTATCCTTCCTTAGCCCAACATTTCATGAATATACGGATGCCCATTTGTTTTCATGCATTGGTTCCCTGTCTGAACAGAAGGTTGCGGCCAATGTGTCCGCTAACCCATGGTGAGCGGCGCATTGCCGAACGCCGCGCCTACCCTTTTCCCCCGGCGGGCAAGCCCGGGACATGCCTTTGCGGCGTTATCCGGCACTTGCGGTGGCATGCCTGCTGCGGTGCTCTGGAAGGCCTTGTACGGGAGGCCGCAAACATGTGAAATATCCGGGTTGGTCATAAAGGATCGTTTTCAGCGTTTCGTGGGTGATGAACAGGTCACCGAACCATTGCGGCAGGTTCTTCCGCTAGCGTGTCGTTGGGGACCTCTCTGGCAAGCTGCGGCCAAGGCCTTATAACGGTCAGAACGTCGATGGGGTCACCACCCAAATCACCTTTGGCCAGGAGCGGAAACAACCCTACACGATGGGCGCCAACTGGGCGAAGGCCAGGGCCTGCGCCTGACATCGATACCGAATCGATGGTAAAGCACCGGGGCCGCATGTTATCCTTGAACAATGCGGGTATCTGGCCTATGAGTTTAGGCGATCCCCTTTCCCCGGGATCCATTTCGCGTTCCACTGACAGAAGTTCGCGGCCAATCCCAAACCATGGAGGGACCATGAGCGATTCCATGCGCATCATGAGCGAAAAACCGTTGAATGCAGAAACCCCGGCAAAACGGCTACGCTCATGGATTACCGCCAATGATGTGTTTTTCGATCGCAACCAGGGCCAGATTCCCGACCAAAAAATCCCTTTGGATCGATGGGAACTGGTGATCGATGGTGAAGTCAAAAAGCCATTGCGACTTGACTTTGAACAGATATGCCGCCTGCCCAAAGCCATTGTGGCCAACACCCTGGAGTGCTCCGGCAACGGGCGCTCGTTGCTGGCCCAAAAAGCCTCGGGCAACCCGTGGACCATCGGCGGGGTCGGCAACGCCATCTGGGGCGGCGTCCCTCTGTCGGTTCTCCTGACTGAAGCAGGCCTCACGGAACGGGCGGCCCACGTGTCTTTCGAAGGCCTGGACACGCCTCTGGGTAAAGCCCAGATTTCGTTCGTACGCAGCATTCCCATTGAAAAAGCCATGGCGTCCACCCTGCTGGCCTATGAGATGAACGGCGAGTCCCTGCCCCTTAAGCATGGATACCCCCTGAGGGCTTTAGCGCTAGGATGGAACGGCGCCAATTGCGTCAAATGGCTTACGCGCATCACGGTGCTGGATAAACCCTATGAAGGTTTTTTCATGGACAAGGTCTATCGCGTCTTCCAGAAAGGGGAGGATCCCAAGACGGGTGAGATTGTCACGGGAATAAAACTCAAGTCGATCATCACCCAGCCCTTGCCGGGCGAACAGTGCCATGCCGGCCGGATTGTGGTCCTGGGCGCGGCCTATGCCGGTGAAGATCGAGTGGAACAGATCGACGTCTCCACCGACGGGGGCGCGACATGGCATCCGGCCGAATGGATCGGGCCGGACGAACCCTACGCCTGGCGGCAGTGGCAGTTTGTCGGGGAAGTGATGGAACCCGGAAGCCATACCTTGATGTCCCGGGCCACGGACAGCCGGGGCAGGCAACAGCCTGCCAAGGCCGCGTGGAATTTCCTGGGTTATGGCAACAATGGCGTGAAAGAACATGCGGTCAACATTCATGTCGTGTCGCCTTAGTGCTTTCCCGCACGCTCAAGGCCATTTAAAATTTGGGTTCGATAAGTTCTAAAATAAGTGCCTGTGGAGATACCGAAAGGTGGTTATCCAATAAGAGATAATGGGGTGGGTCGGGAATTTATCTAAAACACAGCATCCCGAAAGATGGCGCTTGTTTTTGAAGATTTAACGCACAGTAGAAAAGAACTTCTCCGAACGAATCAGAAAAGAAGTATTATAACGCGAATCCCTACGCATGAGATCGAATAGGGGTCAGGTCTCAACTCTTGACAGATTGGTGATGAAGTTGTCAAATGTTGAGACCTGACCCCTAAAAGATTTCCATGCCGTGCCTGCATCAAACTTCACCAATACCCGGTGCGTGCGCTCAACAACCGCAAAAGCGGTAGCAGTCACCGCGATACCAAGGGTTATTTTAGACTGGACATCGCAACAAAACTTCGACTGCGAGATCAAATGTACGTCGATCAACAAACCGGTACGTGGAAACAACGCTACAAGAACCGATCCGGAATCGTAGCCACCATGTCCGCATTAAAGCCCAGCCATGCAATGGGCCAGTTGCGGGTGCGCCGATCCGCCAAGGTATGCTTCGCTGTGGCCTGTAAAACAATTGCTTGTAACATAAAGCGATGGGCCAAGGCACATGAGCACTCGTATGCTGCTTTACGACGCCATTTTTGTTTCCTTTTTCACGGCAAACGAAGCATCGATATAATTTTCTGAGCGCGATACCCAATTTTCGCGTCAAACGGATCTATAGTCCGACAGATTGTAGCGTAGAAGTAATTTGGTGCTTACTTCTCAGGAACCATAAGTTAAGGGCTTCCTTGACAGATGACGGGTGCTCCATCGCCCTTCAAGATGATTCTCGCATCCACCACCTGCAGACCTTTCTCGTAGACGATCACCGGGTTCAGATCCATTTCCAGGATGTCGGGGTAGGCTTCCATGATATCCGAGCAGGTGGTGAGCAGGCGCTTGATGGCCCGTTTGTCTTTCGGCGGGATATTGCGGGCGCCGCTTAAGATGGGATAGGCTTTGATCTCTTCGATCATTTTTCCGGCCGAAAGCAAGGTGATGGGCAACACCCGGAAGGAGACATCCTTTAGAATTTCCACCAGGATGCCACCCAGACCGAACATGATCACGGGACCGAACTGGTCGTCGTATTTGGTGCCGATGATCAGCTCCGCGCCCGGCGCGGCCATGGGCGAGACCAGGATGCCGCGGATATCGGCCCGGGGATCGAAGGCACGGGCGTTTTGCATGATGTCTTCAAAACCGGAACGGATGGCCTCTTCCCCCCTGAGATTGACCCGCACGCCACCGGCATCGGATTTGTGAAGAATATCCGGTGAGACGATCTTAAGGGCCACCTCCCGGTCCATGCGGGCGGCGATGGCCACCGCCTCGTCGGCCGTGCGGACCAGCGTGTCCTCGGAGACCCTGGCACCGTGTCGTTGCAGGAGCTGTTTGCCCTCGTGCTCCAGCAGCAAGGTGCGGCCTTCTTCCCGGACCTTACGGAGGATGGTCTGCCCTTCATCGTGGGCCTTGCGGCCCCAGTCGAGGACGAAATTTACTTTGGAGGGATACGACTTGCGCGTATGGCCGTACTGGGCCAGAACGCCTATGCATTTGCAGGCGATTTCCAGCGAGTCATAGACCGTGATGCCGTAGTACCGCAGCAAATCCAGGGCGTGGGGTTTTTCCGAGTTGTACAGACTGTGGACCACGATGGGTTTTTTGCGTTGACGGACGATTTTGCCCATCTGGTGGGCGGCGTCTTCTTCCTTCAGGGCCAGCTCTTCCGCAAACCGGATTCCGTATCCGCCAAAAAGCCCCACGATCAGCAGGCCGCCGACCCGGCGATCGTTCAGGATAATACGGGCGCAGTCGGCAAACAGGGACGGGTCGCTATCCGTGCCGCCGGCCACATCCACCGGATTGGGCACGGAAGCGGCGGCCGGCAGCAAGGCGCGGAGGGCGTTCTGGGATTTGGGGCTCAATTCGGGAAGTTCGAGCCCCAGATCGGTTAGCATGTCGGCCGCAATCGTAGCGTGGCCCCCGCCGTCCGCCAGAACAGCCACGCGTCTGCTGCCTATGGGGGGCAGGCTGGCCAGCGTTTCCGCGGCCGGGAAGAGCTCATCGGAATGATCAATGACCACGATGCCGGCGCGCTCGAAAGCCCCCCGGGCCACCTCCGACATGCCCGCCAGGGCGCCCGTGTGGGACCCGGCGGAACGTTTGCCAATCGCCGAGCGGCCGCTTTTAAGCAGGATCACCGGTTTTTGCTTGGTGGTGCGGTAAGCGGCCTGCAGAAACCGACGCCCTTCGCGCAGGCCTTCCACGTAAAGCAGAATCGCCTTCGTGGAGGGGTCGTCCATGAAAAACGACAGGTATTCATGAAACTTGATGTCCGCCTCGTTGCCCACGCCCACGTAGCAGGAAAAGCCTTTGCGGCTTTTGAGACGTGCTTCGGTGATCAGGGTCAGGGCCATGTTGCCGCTTTGGGAGAGCAGGGCGATGTCCCCCCGGGGGATGTCTTGCAGGCCCACCAGGTTCAAGTGACGATGGGTGTTCACCATACCGGAGGTGTTGGGGCCGATCAGGCGGATGCCCTGTCGTCGGGCGGTCGCGGTGATTTGTGCCTCCCGTAGGCGTCCCTCCCGGCCCTGCTCGCCGAATCCGCCGGCGATAATGACCGCCCCGGCGACGCCTTTCCGGCCGCAGTCTTCCAGAATGTCGGCGACCGTGGCTGCGGGTGTGGTGATCAAAACCAGATCCACCGGTCCGGGAATGTCCGCGACCCGTGGATAACAGGAGAGTCCCCGGATGCTTTTTTCTTTGGGATTGACCGGATAGATGGCACCGCTGAATTTTTCGGCCTGCAGGGTCCGGATGGCCTGGTATCCGCGTTTGGTGCGCTGGCGGGAAGCCCCCACGATGGCCACGGATTCGGCGTTGAAAAGGCGGTCAAGTGACATGACATTCTCCCGGAAACCTCTGTTTGGCGACCTTGCGGGGCCTCGAAGCGGGTCGGATCGCGAGCACGATGGAACGATACCGCCGGCCTATCTTGTTTTGCGATCGTCGAAGTCGTCCAGGGCCTGGCTGCGTTCACGGGAGGACACGCAGGCCAGGCAGGCTTCGGTTTCGAATGCCATCAAAGCTTCCAGGCTGATGGGCTCCCGGGCCATTCGAAGGCCTTTTTTGATCATGCGCAGAGAGACGGCGGCGTTGCCGGCAATTGCTTCGGCCAGGCGGCGGGCGGTCGGCAGGAGATCGTCCAGGGGCACCGCCCGGTTGACAAGGCCGATGCGCTCGGCTTCCCGGCCGTCGATGTTGCAGGCGGTAAAGAGCAGTTCACTGGCCTTGCCGGGTCCCACCAGATCCTGGAGGAGACGGAAGGCACCCCCGGTGACGGAGGAACTCACCCGGGCCTCGGGGGAGCCGATCAGGGCGTCCTCGGCCGCAATACGGATATCGCAGGCCAGGGCCAGTTCGTAGCCGGACCCCAGGGCATAGCCATTGATGGCGGCGATGGTGGGTTTCTCGAACCCAATCAGGTCACGCGAGACCGCTTGCAGCTCTTCCAGGTAATCCCGGTAGGCCGCAGGTGATCTTGTGCGCGACTCCTTCAGATCCGCCCCGGAAGAAAAGGCCCTTCCTTCGCCGGTGACGATCAGCACCTTCGTGGCCTCGTCAGCCCGCAGCATCGTGAGGGCATCCCGTAAATCGATCCACAGCTGGTGGTTCATGGCGTTGAGGACGGCAGGCCGAGCGAGGGCGATTTCCGCCGTGCCGTTGGTTGTTTTACAGCGGATGCTGTCATAGGCCATGGCGGGTTCTCCTGCTGAAGTGGAAAAACGTCTATCCTATTTCGGGCATCAGCGACCAGGCGATGATCCATTCGATGGTATCCGAGGGTTTTTTCAAGCAGACGATACCGCCGTTTTGAAACTGAAACAGCGCTGTTTCGGGATCGCCGGTCACCAACCAGGCGCAGAGACGGGCCATAAAGGGCAGGTGGCCCACCAGCATGAGGTTGTCTTTGCTATCGATCAGGCCGGCCAGGGCGGTGACATCATCCAGGGGTTTGAGGCCGGTTTTGACGTGCAGGCCTTCCGGGGGGGAGAGTGCCGCCGCGAAAATCTCCGCCGTCTGCAGGGCACGCGTTTTACCGCTGTGCATGATACAGTGAACGGGCACCCGGTAACCTTTGGCCACCTCGGCGATGCGTTCCACCGTGGATCGGCCCGCATCGGTCAGCCCCTTGGTTGGATCGACGTCTTTGGGATGGCTCTGGCCGTGCTGAACAAGATAAAGCGCCATGGTGTGGATCCTCCTTGTTTTCCGCTTATCTTAGCATTAAGATGCGGACTTCGTTCGGGCAGGTTGGACGAACTAAAAAAAGTACCCTGATGGCTTTGGGCCGCATGCCAATCCAGGGCACGCCTTCGCTCAAACTTTCTAAGCATTCGTCTCCGGGATGATGCTTAAGGCTTGGCCTCATTTGAAATTGGTATATGATTTTTGATTAAAGATTAACATCTTTAACATAACGCTATTTTTGACAAAGGCCAGCCGGGCCCCCTCGCGGGGCCATGATCTTCCGGCGAGGCCCTTTGCGATTGGAGAAGCCCATGCGTATCGTGACGCGCCCCGATTTTGACGGCGTGGTTTGCGCAGTAATCTTACGTGAAGCCATCGATCCCCATCTGCCGGTATTCTGGGCCGAACCCGGGGACATGCAGCAGGGCCGCGTGGACGTGCGCACCGGCGATATCGTGGCCAATCTACCTTTTCATGAACGGTGCGCCATGTGGTTTGACCACCACTATTCCAATACGCCCCAGCGCTCTTTCGAGGGGGTCTTCGAGATTGCGCCTTCCGCGGCCGGGCTGGTGTACCGCTATTTTTCGGATCGGCTGAGCCGGGATCGGGATGAGCTGATCCGGCAGACCGACAAAATCGACGCGGCCCGCCTGTCGGAAGATGAAGTCCAGTTTCCGGAAAACTATCCCTACGTCCTGCTTTCGATGACGGTCTCGGGGCGCAATCCCGAAGATGAACCGTACTGGAACCACCTGGTGGATCTGCTGCAATCCGGGTCCATGGATGAGGTCATGGCGGATCCCGAGGTCCAAAGCAGATGCGACCGGGTGGTGGAAGAAAACCGGGCCTACCGCGAATACCTCCAGCAGTGCACCACCGTTCAGGACAACGTGGCCGTGACGGATTTCCGTCCCTTGGAGGAAACCCCTAAAGGCAACCGCTTTCTGGTCTACTCCATGTTTCCGGAAGCGGTGGTCCAGGTGAAAATCCGTCTGGCCGACCGCGATCGGGAGCGGGTGATCGTCAGCGTCGGCCACAGCATTTTCAACCGCAACTGCCGGGTCAATGTGGGCGCGCTGCTGTCGCGCTACCATGGCGGTGGTCATCCGGGCGCCGGCTCATGCAGCTTCCATGTCCGCCACAGCGAGGCCTACATCGGGGCCATACTGGACGTATTGACGCGCAACCAACCCATCGACGAGCCACCGCCGGAGACCGGAGATCAACGGGGGACATGACCGCTCCCGGATCAAATCCCACCCCCATCGTTTACCTGAAGCTCGTGCTGATGGCCGTCTTCTGGGGTGGGACGTTTATCGCCGGCAAAGTGGTCGCCCAGAATGTGGGCCCCTTCTCGGCGGCGTTTCTCAGGTTTGCCATTGCATCGGTATTTCTATGCCTGACCGCCATCCGGCGGGAGGGGCGTTTGCCGCTCCTGCGTCCATCGCAACTGCTGCCTGTTTTTCTGCTCGGCATGACGGGCGTTCTGGCCTACAACGTCTTTTTCTTCAAAGGCTTGAAATTGATCGAGGCCGGCCGGGCGGCGATCATCATTGCCAACAACCCCATCTGTATCGCCCTGTTCTCAGCCCTGCTTTTTGGTGAACGGCTGACCCCCTTGCGTCTGGCCGGCATCCTGACGTCCATCGCCGGGGCGGTTGTCGTGATTACGCGTGGCGATTGGCATGCCATCGGCAGCGGTGCGGTCGGGTGGGGCGAACTCTTTATTCTGGGCTGCGTGGCCAGTTGGGTGACCTTCTCCCTGCTGGGCAAACGACTGCTCGCCGAACTGTCCCCCCTGGCATCGGTGCTGTATGCGGCCTTGTGCGGAACGGTCTGCCTGGCCCTGCCGGCCTGGCAGGAGGGGCTCTCAACCCAATGGGTGGCCTACACCCTGGCGGACTGGTTGGCCTTGTTCTACCTGGGCTTTTTCGGCACGGTTCTGGGGTTCGTCTGGTACTACCAGGGCATCCAGCATATCGGGGCCATGAAGGCCAGCGTCTTCATCAACTTCGTCCCCATCAGCGCCATCGTACTCAGTTTTTTCATCCTCCGGGAACCATTGACTGGCTCTCTGCTGCTGGGGACGGCCATGGTGCTCGTGGGGGTCTATTTG
>JASFFM010000110.1:0-10805 GCA_050124295.1 Desulfobacterales bacterium
TGTTCACCCGGCGGGCAAACCCGCGGCATCCCTGTGCGGCGTTATCGGGCGCTTGCGGTGGCAGGTCTACCGCGGCGCGCCGGAATATCTTGTACGGGAGGCCTCCAACCCGTGAAATAGCCAGGCGAACGGATCCGGGAAGCGAAGACGGTCGGTTATGGGGCTTGCTGGCTTTTCTCCCCACGCGCGGGGGGCGCAAGCGCGCCGGGATTCGGGGCCGCTAAAGCCCACCTGAAAGACCCTTCTTGATGGCCAAAGCGCGCCTTGGGACGTTTCTTGGGATATGCACCGTCAGATGATAATGCATCACCGTGGATGCCATGCGCAGCGGAAATAGAAGATAAAGGGGGATGGAAAAGAAGCCAAGGAAGGTCGTTTTCCAGCAGGAAAAAGAGAACCACCACAGGCGGCGATCGACCCGGCAGGCGTAACGCGCGTTTCTAGTAAGCATTCCCCATGCCGGCCATCACGTCGTAGAGCGGCAGAAGCACCGAAAGCACGATCAGACCGAAAACACCGCCCAGAGCAACCAGGGTCATCGGTTCAATGGCACTCACCAGGGTCTGGACCGTGCGTTTGACCTCTCCGTCGAAGTAATCGCCCAGGCGATGACAGGTGTCGTCCAGGGTGCCGGTTTCCTCCCCGTTGCGAAGCGCACCAAGCAGCAGCGAAGGGAATCCCCCCGCGATTTCAAACCCGCCGGCGATGGATTCACCGCCTTCGATGGCACGAAAGGCCCGTTTCATCCGGTCCTCGAGATAACGGTTGCCCAATGCATTGGAGGAGAGAATTTCAAAAATATACTGGATCGATATCCCGGAGGCCAGCATCGTGGCAAAATTATGACACAGGCGGGTCATGGCCGCATTATGGATGATCGTGCCCAGGAAGGGAATCTTCAGGATCAACCGGTGGACCAGCAGGGCCCCGCGCCGGGTTTTTTGGATCCCGAAAAGCACCCCCAGCGGCAGTATCATGGCCAGGATCACAGCAAGCCAGTGGGCCTTGACAAACTGACTGAACCGCAAGACGGTTGTGGTGGCGCTGGGGATGACCACCTCCATTTCATTCAGAACCGATACCATCTGGGGCAGCACATATCCGATCCAGACACCGATGACGCAAAGAATGGCGATCACCACGAAAGAAGGATAGATCATGGCGCGGCGGATGGTCGAGCGAAGATCCTCTTTCCATTCGAGGTAGGCGGCCAAATTTTTGAGGGACTTGGCCATGCCGCCGGTCTGCTCCCCGATGCGGATCAGGGCCAGGTCCAGTTTTTGAAAACAGCGCGGGTAGCGCCGCATGGCTTCGTACAGGGTCCGCCCTCCCTCGATCGCCACCTTGATCTCCCGGGAGATTTTACGCATGGCGGGCGAAGGTAGGTAGCGGGCGTTTTCATCCAGGGCCGACAGCACGGGCAGGCCGACCTCAAGCGTCTGGGAAAAGCGATGGTAGAACTCCACCAGGGTGCGCGGCTTGACGCCCCGCTGCAAAAACTGCGGCAGGGCACGTTCGGAAATCAATTTACATTGAACGAGATAGCGCCCCCCGGCAATCAGATCCTGTTCGACCTGGGCTTCGTCGCGGGCGGTCGTGATGCCTTTGAAAACCCGCCCGCTGATATCGACGGCTTTGAAGCGGTAGTCAGGCATGATCCACGATGACACGCCGGACTTCCTCCAGCGAGGTCAACCCCCGGGCGACTTTTTTGAGCGCCTGTTCAAACATCAGCACCGTGCCAGCCGCAACGGCGGCATCCTGAATTTCACTGTGCGGGGCGCGCGAATAAATGAGTTTTTCAATCGCGCGATCCACGGCAATGACCTCGTAAATTCCGTCGCGTCCGCGATAACCCGACTGAAGGCAGCTTTCACAGCCGGTGGGCCCGGCGATTTCAGGCGGCAGGGGCAGTCCGTGGTGCTCGAAGAGCGCTTTTTCATCGTCATTCGGGCCACGCCGCGCCGCGCACAGGGGACAAAGCTTGCGGATCAAGCGCTGGGCCAGCAGAACCGACAGGGTTGACGCCAGAATGCTTGTGTTGACACCCAGGTCCAACAGGCGATTGATGGCCGAAGCGGCATCATTCGTGTGCAGGGTGGACAACACCAGGTGACCGGTCAAAGCCGCCTGCAAGGCCAGGTCGGCGGTGGCCTTATCGCGAATTTCGCCCACCAGGATCACGTCTGGGTCCTGGCGCATGGCCGAGCGCAGCGCGTTCTCAAAGGTCATGCCGGCCTTGGGGTTCACGGCGGACTGGCGGATGGTCGGGATCACGTACTCGATAGGGTCCTCGACCGTCATGCAATTGATATTCGGACTGTTGACCGCCATCAGGGCCGTATAGAGCGTGGTGGTTTTCCCCGAACCGGTGGGCCCGGTGGTCAGCATCAAGCCGTAGGGACGTTCAATATGGCGCTTGAAACAAGCCAGATCCTCGGCCTCGAATCCGAGGTTGTCCAGGTCACCGACCACCTTGTTGTACACCAGCAGGCGCATGACCGCGGTTTCGCCAAATTGGGTTGGAAAGGTCGAAACCCGTATATCGAACGCCCCCACCCGGCTTTGGTATTTGATTCTCCCGTCATGGGGGATGTTCGGGTTGGAAATATCCATGTCGGCCAAGATTTTGAAGCGGGTCAGGAGCGCCTGCTGAAAGTTTTTGGCGAAGAGGTATTTTTGGTGCAGCACACCGTCGATACGGTAATATACCCGCACCAGGTTGGTATCGGGCACGATATGAATATCGCTGGCGCCGAGGACAAACCCCTTGTCGATCAGCAGACCGGACAACCGCACGATCTGCCGTTCTTCCTCTGCGCCGGTGGCCTCCGTGCCGTAGACAATGGCTGTGATCTCATCGTCGAGGGTCTGGGCTGTTTTGTAATAGACTTCGATAGCCTTGGCAATCCAGTCTTTGGCGGCAATCAGGGTCTTGACCGGTTTACCGAAGAGGCGCGTCAGTTTATCCCGCGCGATAACATCAAAGGGATTGTTGGTCGCCGCCAGCAATGTATCCTCTTCGATGGCGAAAGGGAAGATATTGTGTTCGCTCACGAAATCGATTGGAATCTGGGCCATCAGGCCATGATCGATGACGACATTGTCGGTATCGAGAATCTCGGCACCGCTCTGGACGGCGATCGCCATCTGCAAATCATCTTCCACGACCCACCCCAGGCGTAGAAGAACTTCCCCCAGCATGGTGTTGGTCTTCTTGGTCTCCATCAGGGCCATGCGCAACTGGTCGTCGTCGATGAAACCCATCTCGATCAGAATATCGCCGATACGCTTTCTCATTGGATTGCCTGCTCCTCCGGGGCGGTTTCCGCCAGGTAGGCGCGCAGCGTTTTTATGCGCCGTCGAATATCGTTGGCCGTCTTCCCCTGATCCTTTTCACCATGCCGCAGATAGGTCTGGTAGTAATGAACGGCATCCGCGTAGTGCTCTTGGGTATCATGGACCAGGGCAAGGTTGAACAACACCTGCGGGTTATCGGGTTCCAAATCCTCAGCTTGCTTGTACCACTTCAGAGCCACGTCCATCTGGCCGAGGTTGCGAAAGGCGATGCCTTTGTGAAGATAGACCGTAAACAGCGAGGCTGGTGGTAAATCGGAGACCTGATGGAGCAATTGAAGGGCTTCCCGTGGCTGTCCGAGCCCGATCTTGGCAATGGCCAGGTTGGCGAGAACTTGCTGGTTGCTGCCGTCCCGGCGATGGAGGTCCGCAGCGATGCGATGTGCCTTGGTGAATTCTCCGATCTGAATATAGGCCGAGACGAGATTGAAGCAGGCATCGAAATGAAGCGGCTGTGTCTGCAACGTCTGGCGATAAAGGGCGATGGCGCGACGTAGGCGCCCCTGGCGGTGGTAGGACAAGGCCTTGCGATAGTAGCGCTCCGCCTGGGCCTCCTCGCTGAGTGCCGGCTGCGGTGGGTCCAGACCGGCGCGGGGCGCCCCCACGGCCGCCATGGCTGTCCCGGTGTCGGTGCTCTTTGGATCGAGGGGGTCTTCCCGATAGGGAGACGGCGCGGGAGGATCTGACATCGGGGCCTCGTCAGGCGTCGCTGTGTTCGCAACAGAGGGGATCGCCGGTCGGGTCGTTTCCCCGGTCGGAGGGGGGGCCGCAACGCTGGCGGGGCGCGTCTGACCGATCGGCACCGGCAATTCCGATGATGAGGCTGCGGACGCCGGTGTGATCTCCGCTGACCCATGGCGGGCCAACGACGATGCAGGCGGCCCGGGGTTCTCTGGAACGCTTGCCGCCGCGGGAGATGACGCGATGGTCATCCCTGTGCCGGTCGCGAAGAAATAGAGCCTCCCGCCAATGATGAATGCCACCGCCATCAGCGAAACGGTGCCGATGCCCAACAGCCAGAAAAGCCGACGGCGGCCCTGGGCCACCGTTTTCTGGGATGGTTTGGGGGCTGCGTTCGTCGGGGACAGGTTTTCGCGGCCCTTTTTTCTCAAGGCGTCGTTGAGCAGGCTCATGAGGATCGATTTCTCGCCGCCGTGTCAGGGGGCCGGCGGTGCGGCGTAGGGTCGCCGTTGAGATCGGCGATGCGGGTGGAAAGGCCGGTCTGACGGTGAATTTGATCTGCCATGGCTTCAGCACCCTGGCGGGATAAAAAGGCCCCCGAAAGGAGGTGCCACTGGCCACCCTCACCGGGCACCCGGTAGCCATCCAGTCGATAAACCTTCAGCAGTTCTCGAAGCACCGCGATCTGTTCGCTCGATCCGGCACCGCCGACCGCCACCGTCCAGGGCGCATGACGAATGATGGCCCTGTTGAGCCCGTGCACCTGTCGATAGTCCCGCGCCGCCTGCTTGCTGGCAAAACGTCCGGTATAAACACGGTACCAAACCGTGCCGTCTTCACCCGGCAGGTCCACCCAATAGGCGGGGATTTCCTTGCGGGCATAGATATCGATGGCCCGCTGGGTGGTTTTGAGCGTCTTGTAAGAGCCAAGTTGCAGAATGTAGGCACCGGTCGTATCGCCTGCCTGGGCGAAGGCCGGGAACACGGGGATGGGATCCTCCGTGGCCACCGCGGGTAAAGCCTGCGAGGCGACCGGCAAGCTTGCGGAAGGCCTGGCAGCCATCGGCGCATGCAAGGTAGCGCTCCCCTGGTCTGTCGTCCGCTTCAAGAGGGGATAGGCACCAAACCCCAGGGCCATGGCAAGGATCAGACCAACCGCCGCCGCGATGGTCAACGCGGCGCGCCGCCTGCCCTGCCCTCCCAAAGGTTTCTGCTCCCCGTCGACGCGTGTGAGATCAACAATCTCATCCCTGGCAGCTTTCAGGTGGCGCGTATCAACGGTACAGCTGTCCGCCGTGTAAGCCGCCGTCAAGGCCAGGTCACAAATCTTGTTTATCAGTCGCGGAACGCCTTTTGATTGTTTATGAATCTGACGCACCAGCCGCGGGGTAAAGCGGGTCTGACCGTGATTGCCGGCAACAAAAAGCCGACGCTCGATATAGCAACCCACTTCATCCAGTTTCAAAAACGACAGGGCACAGTTCACCGCGATACGCTGTCGCAGTTGGCGCATGTTGGGCTGTTCGATCTGGGTCAGCAGTTCGGGCTGTCCCACCAGCAGGACTTGCAGGAGCTTATCCTTATCGGTTTCCAGATTGGACAGCAGCCGCATGTCTTCAAGGGTTTCGGCAGACATGGTCTGGGCGTCGTCGATGATGATCACGACGGGTTGCGACAATGAGCGCGACAGGAGGTAAGCATTGAGTTGATCGATCAGCGTCTTTTTGCTGGCCTCCTCGGCGCGTGCCACCCCCAGATCGTCTAAAATCGTGGCCAGCAATTCCCGGCCGCTCAGGGAGGGATTGATCACATAAACCGTTTGGGCATCATTTTGCAGGGAGTCCAGCAGGACACGGCAGAGGGTTGATTTGCCCGTACCGACTTCACCGGTGAGCAGCATGAAGCCCTGCCGGCTCTGAATGCCATAGGCGATCTTTTCAATGGCATGGCGATGGGTTTCGGAGAGGTAGAGAAACTCGGGGTCCGGTGTGATCGCAAAGGGCAGGCATTTGAACTGGAAAAAGTCCATATAGACGCGCCCCGGCAGGGGCTGATGATGAGCCTGTGCGCGATCGTGCGTTTCTGGATGGGACCGATTGTCTGGGACCATGCTGAACCCCTGCCTAACCCCCGTTTGGCACCAGCCGCCGCGGCCTTGCTAACGGGAGGACGGATGATGAGCTAAAAGGCACTCAGCATGATCGCAGCAAATAGTATGCCTAAAGCGATGAGACTTAATTTTCTATATGATATTGATTGGTTATATTGTTTATTAGTCATGAACAGCCGTGTATCGTTTCCGGATTGACGCCATGTCCGGCGGAAGTGTCAATTTTGCGACGCTGGCGGTTCCGCCCGCCGACATCCACGCAAGCGGCCCGGCGGGGGATGGTGATGGATGCGGATGCCGGGGCGTCTAACGGACGGTCTTGCTCACCGGGCCCGCATTTCAAGGGCAGGCACAGCCCGGATATTGCACGCCTTGGAGGCCTCCCTTTACTGGGCATTCCCGAGCGCGGCGGTACGCCTGCGACCGCAAGCGCCTGCTAACGCCGGAAAGGGATGCCGCGGGCTTGCCCGAAAGGTGAAAAGGGGATGCGCTGCGTTCGGCAATGCGCCGCTCACGAGGGGTTGCCGGACCCATTGGCGGCAGCCTTTATTTGAGACAGGCCACCATTGCATCCAAACAAATGGGCAACCATATTGGCATGCCACGTTCGGGTTAGGCGTCCCTGATCCGGTCGAGGGCGCGCGCATTTCAGACAGAGGCCCTTGGAGATGGCGGGCCCATCATCGGCCGGGAGGGATCTTGGAAGGGATGCCCCAGGCCGACCATGGGCGACCAGGATGGCATTGGCAGGGTTTAAAAACGGCAGCTTCCCAGCAAGGTGCAGAGCATATCGCAAACCTTCTCCTGATTGATCTGCGCCATGTTGAAGACCACATGATAGTGTTCGGTCTGGTTATAGTCGACCCGGCCGAATTTACGGTAGAGGTTCACGCGGCGCTTGTCCTCCATGGCCACCGCGAGCATGGCCTGTTTGGGAATCAGATCGTAATGCTCTTGGATGTATTTCACGCGGTAGTCGAGATCCGCCACCAGAAGAATATGAAAGGTGTTGGGGCGATTTTCCAGAATGTACTGTCCGCCGCGTCCGAGGATAACCGCATCATCGGCATCGGCAATCTTGTTGATGATGTGGGCCAGCATGTCGGTGTAGATTTCCTCGTCTAAATAGCCGCGATCCGAATCCAGGATTTTATCCACCAGACTTTTGGGCACCAGGGTCGACATAAGTTTCTGAAATTTGCCACCGGCCTCTTTTTCCATGGCTTCCACCCAGTCCGTGGAAACCTTGGCCTTTTTGGCAACCATTTGAATCAATTCGTTGTGATAAAAAGTGTAGCCCAGGCGCTTTGAGATCATTTCGCCCAAAGCCTCTGCACCGGTGCCAAACATGCGTGAAATGGTGAGCACGGCCATGTCAACCTCCTGTTGTCACGTTGGGGGGGTGGCGCCAGCAGCAGATCGTCGAAGATCAGAATGAAAAGCCGGTCGGAGGAATCACGCATGCAAGCTCAAGAACAATTACCCGCTGACTGCTGAGTGCCTGATAACGTCCATACTAAATAAAAGGGCATTTGACAAATATCAAAAAGCCATTTAAAAAATGAATTACTCTCTTGCCTCCTCTCTGGTCTCTGCTGGCGCCGAACGCTGCAAATCTGCGATGCGACCTGATCCTCACGGGCGATCGATCCGCTTATCTGGGTGGCGTGGTTACGCAAAATGGTGATGAACTACCGGAAACATCGGCCCTGGGCCGATAATCTCTCCATCGTCCTGCAAATCGGATTGACCATGGCCGGCTGCATCGTGGCCTGCTTTTTTGCCGGATTCTATCTGGACCGCTGGATGGGGAGCCGCGGCCTGTTCACCATTCTGTCCACCCTGTTTGGCATCATCGGGGGAGGCGTGGTTTCCTATCGACAGATCATGGACGTTTTCCAAGACCGTTCCGGAACAGGACCAGGCCCCGATCATGGAAACCATTAAAATGTTGCAGCGACGCTACTGTGCTGGGGGTCTTACGGTGGCGGTCGTTTTGGGTGCCGGATGCTATCTGGCCGGATGGCCATCGGTGGTGCGGGGGCTTCTGCTGGGCGGCCTTTTCAGCGCCTTTAATTTTGCCCTGCTGGGGATCACCATGACACGAAAGTTGACCGACCGAGGGCGGACAGCCACGCTGCTGACCGCCGCCGCGCAGTTGGGCCGTTACCTGCTCTGGGCCGTTCCGGTGGTGGTGGCGGTCAAAATGCCCCTGGTCAATCTACCGGCCGCGATCGCCGGCCTTTTCATGGTACCCCTTTTCATCATCGCGGATTCAGTTTTCAATCTTCTCCGTGGCAATAAATCACCGCTATTCTGAACAGGAACAGGCCATGGATCGTTTGGGTGAAATTCATCAACTGCTCATTCCTTTACCCGGATATACCATCACGATCAATATGGAAGTGCTGGTAATGACCGCGGTCGTTTTCTTTATTGCGCTGACATTGGGATTTGCTGTCAGCCGGAAAAGAGGTCTGCCGCCCAGCCGATTTCAGATCCTCGGTGAATTGGTCGTGCTGACATTCTTCGGTCTCACGGAGGAAGCCCTAGGTCGAACCCATGCCAAAACATATGCCCCGCTGATCTGCGCCCTCTTCATCTTCCTTCTCCTATCCAACTGGCTGGGCATCCTGCCCCACCTCGAAGAACCCACCCGCGATCTGAATACGCCCTTGAGTCTCGGCATCCTCGGTTTCGTGGTCGCGCACTACGTGGGCATCCGCGAAAAGGGTTTCAAGGCCTATATCAAATCGTACTTCGAGCCGGTTTTCTTTTTGATGCCGCTGAACGTCATCGGCGAATTGGCCAAGATCGTATCCATCTCCTTTCGTCTTTTTGGCAATATCATGGGGGGTGCCATCATCATCCTGGTGGTCTCCTACCTGACCTTCAGTATCCTTCTGCCACCGTTTCTAAACGTCTTTTTTGGACTTTTCGTCGGAACGATTCAGGCCTTTGTGTTCACCATGCTCACCGTGGTCTACATCTCGGTACAGTTGAAATGACGCTTTTGGGATTGGACAACCTGACCCTTACACATACCGCGGCCTATTTCGGTGGTGCCGTCGCCATGGGACTGGGGGCTATCGGGGCGGCCACCGGAGAAGGATTTACCGCCAGCCGTGCTTCGGAGGCCATTGCCCGCAGTCAGGAAAATGCCGGCGACATCATTAAAAACATGCTCGTGGGGCAGGCCATTTCCGAATCGGCCTCGATTTTTTCTCTGGTCATCGCCATTCTGCTGCTGTTTTTGGACATCTCCGATCCGGGGGTTGCCAAAGCCGCATCCCTCCTGGCGGCGGGAGTTTGCATGGGCTTCGGGGCGATCGGATCCGGTGTTGGCGCCGGTATTCCCGCCGGGCGCTCCTGTCTGGCCATCGCCCGCCAACCCGCTGTATCCGGACGCATCACCACCAATATGCTGATCGGAACCGCCGTGTGTCAGACCCCGGCGATATTTGCCATGGTGGTGGCCCTCATCCTCCTTTTCAAACCGACTGGAGGTCTGGCGGCCTTTCCCACATGCGCCGCTCTGATCGGTGCCGGCCTCAGTTCGGGTCTGGCGGCCATCGGATCCGGCTACGGCGGCGGGATGGCAGCTGGTGCCAGTTGCGAGGGCGTCGCCCGCACGCCGGAGGCATCCACCGCCGTGACGACCACCATGTTGGTGGGTCAGGCGGTGGCCCAGACGCCGTCTGTTTTCGGATTATTAATCAGTTTTGTCCTCATGTTCCGAGCGTTTCCCGAATCGACGACGCTCAGTGCGTCGGTTGGGTTGCTAAGCGCCGGGTTGTGTATGGGACTGGGCGGTATCGGTCCCGGTATCGGCAACGGTATGACAGCTGAAGGGGCGGTACGATGGGTCGCTCGGCGTGCGGATTACGCCGGTGATCTGATGCGTATTATGCTGGTGGGGCAAGCGGTTTCACAATCCACCGCCATTTACGCCATGGTGGTCAGCCTCGTGCTCATCTTTGTTGTTTGACAAGCAAATTGATCCGCTTGGATGTTTGCTAGCGCGAATAAAAACCAAGGAGAATGCAATGGCAATCGAAGGTGTGGATCTGGTAAAAGCGGCGGCCCTCCTGGGTGCAGGACTGTCCATGGGCCTCGGCGCGATCGGGCCCGGGGTCGGCGAAGGCATGGCGGCCGCCAAGGCATGTGAGGCCATTGGCCGGAATCCTAAAGAGGCCGGTCTGCTCACACGAACCATGCTGGTGGGGCAGGCGGTCGCCGAATCCACGGGGATTTATTCACTCGTCATCGCCCTGCTGCTCTTATTTGTCGTCTAGGCGACGCGGTCCCGTTAAAGCCGCTGCCGGCAATCGTCTTTATCGCTTGCACGGCGGCCCACAAACCCAAGCTTGTCTTGGCGTGGTTCAACGGCCTTGGTCACGAACCTTTTCAAACCGTCCAAGTGGATGTATTACCGCGCCCCAACATGTGACCGTCCGGCGGGCAACCTCCGCTGATGCAGGCGAAAAAGCGCTGATCGCATGGAAATTATCAAAACAACGGCCCTGATCACCATTAACGAAACCCTCTGGGTTCAGTTGATTTTGTTCTTGATCTTTCTCTTTCTGATCAACCGAATCATGTTTCGGCCGGTGCGGCGCAACATGGCCGATAGAGAGGTTCATTTTTTATCCCTACG
>JASFFM010000111.1:0-10794 GCA_050124295.1 Desulfobacterales bacterium
AGCCCCACGCGAATACCATACCCCGTAACCCATTTCATTCTTTACCGAATGACCGCATGCCGTAAGGATTTTTCTGAAGATTGGTCGCGGGCCGCCGCAATCATCCCCACAGATCCCAAGGCACAACAAGGAAAATGGATTTTGATGGCATGGTTTGGCCGCTCGCCTGGGCGCGCCCCGCGGTTTAAAAAGGGAGGCGACCCGTGGTGAGACCGCGTTGGGGGACTTTAGGGGATCCCCCATGGTGGGTTTTTAAGGACGTATTTCCAGAATAACCTTGCCGATGTTGCGATTGTCGTAGACATATTGATGCGCCTGGTCCGCGGAGGTGATGGGAAAGACGCGATCGACCACAGGGGTGATTTTGCCTGCAACCAAAAGCGGCCAGATGTGATCTCGAAATTCACGGGTAATCTGTACCTTGGCATCCGGGGAACGGGCCCGCAAGCGCGTTCCTTTCAGGATCAGGCTTTTCATGAGCAAGGCGGCCATATCCAGGGGTGCGCTGACCCCGCCCAGAAGGCCGATAGAGATCAATCGGCCGTATGGTCTGAGCAGGGCAAGGTGCCGTTCGAGATAAGGGCCGCCGATACAGTCCAAGATCAAATCGACGCCCTGGTTCTCCGTAAAGCGGTTGACAGCTTCGGAAAAGTCCTCTTCCCGATAATTGATTGCCAGTTTAGCGCCGAGTTTCCGGCAGCGGGCTAGCTTTTTCTCGGATCCCGCCGTGACGGCAATTCGGGCGTCCAACTCCCGACCGAGCTGGATGGCCGCCGTACCGACACCGCTGGCTCCGGCGTGAATCAGGACCGTTTCGCCGGCTTGTATCGATCCCTCCATGCAAAGGTTGGAATATGCCGTCAGCCAAACTTCCGGTACCCCAGCGGCCTGCACATAAGACCAATCGTCAGGCAGGGGAATTAAAAGCCCTTGGGGTAAAACCACCTGCTCGGCGTACCCTCCCCCGGGCACTAATGCACAAACCCGATCTCCCGGCTGCCAGACCTCAACATCTGCTCCGACCGCCGCAATTCGCCCCGCCGCCTCGAGGCCCAGAATCGGGGATTCGCCCGGCGGCGGGGGATAAAGACCGCGCGCTTGGAGCAGATCGGCACGATTGACCCCGGTGGCGTGAATGTCCAATAAAATTTCGCCCGGACCGGGCGCAAGATCGGGTATTTCTTCCCATGACAAAGCGGCGATGCCTTCTTGCGGACGAACAACGATGGCCTTCATACCATGGCCTCCCATTGGTAATAAGGGTCCGGCGGTAAGACAAACGTCAGATGACGGTGCAGTTGTTCCGACATTTCGGCAGTGATCTGTGGGCGGCGGCCTTATTCGAGCGGATCATTCTTGTCAGGCTGCAAAGAAAGGCGAGACGCCATCCGCATGCGCCGATGTGACCGATCGGCAATGGATCTCGCCCCGGTTTGCAAGACTGGATACGGGGGAAAAAGGATACCCCGTGCAAAAGGTTAATGCCTGGTGTTTCGAAGGAACAAGCCCGTGATCATCCGCATCATTGGGGATGGTAGAAAGCACGATATCGGTCGTCATCGATATTCAAGATGGCGCGTGGTTCAGAGGCCTGTGCAAATGCCCGCTCACGGCGGGTGGTCAAACCCCTCAGGTGCCACCATATCCGATTTCGACCCTGCTGCCGGAAACAATCACGGGCACCTTGCGCTCACCTTTCGAGAGTCGGAGCATATCCGCCATCCGATCCGGGTGGCGTTTGACATCGATATAGGTGTGATCCTTGTGGGCCTCCCTGGCCCGCTGGGTATAGGGTCACCCATCTTTACCGTAGATAATGGTCGCTTCGTCCATACACCCTCCTCGTGGGGTTTGGTGTTGCGAAAACATGTGATGGATATTCGTCGCGTCCGGGCCCTGCGATAAGCCGCGGTCACTGGCAACGTCATCTGGCGTCGTATCGGTGGGGACGAAAACCTATGTTTTTAAATCCGGATAGTGGTTTCCAAAACGCATCCCATGCCCTTGATGGTTTTTCAGCCTTTATTTTGAATACGGGCATCGTATCGATTATGCGGTGTTTCTGATCGGGCTGTGCCCCGACCGCAAGGCCGCCTTGGATTTTGCAACCATACTTAATCCTTTCCGATGAAGTGGTCAATCTTTTCGCACGGAAAAGCAGCATAAAAAAAGCCGGGAAGAGGGCAGCTTCCCGGCGGGTTGTGCAGGAGGTATGTCGATGGTTGAAAGGCGGAAGGATTGGCAGGACTTCCACCCTTCAATGTGTGAAGAAGGGATGCGCAATATTGCGGCAACCCTATAAAAAATAACTAATAACGATTGACCTTCCGTCAAGTCTGCGTCGCCATCTTGATGCCCTTCCGAGATGGTCTCCTGGCCACTGCCGGGCGTTCCCCAGGGCATCCGGTGGCAGGGTATATCCGTCTTCCGCATCGCCAACCTGACACGGCGGTCACCGCCACAATGGTCCTGATGATCGAATGCAATCCTTGGGCGCATCTTTTTGAACCGAGCGTGGCCTCGGGCAGGCTTGCAATAAGCGGATTTATTCGTATATAATTGAAAAGTGCTAAATTGCCATGAAAATATCTGACCCCCATACGACGCCCAAGATTGTCAAGATAACGGCCAAAGACGCGGTTGAAAAGCCCTCTGAAAGCGCTTCGGCGGCCCGAAACGACGATCGGGTAACCCTATCCCCCAAAGCCCGGGAACTCCTCGAGGCACAGCGGATCCTGGCTGCGACGCCGGATATACGTGAAGAAAAGGTGGCCGCGATCAAGGCCCGCATTGCCGATGGTCGTTACCGGATCGACAGTGAGCGGGTGGCCGCGCGAATGATTCAGGAAGCCCTTTCAGACAAGAAATAACGTCTCTCTAACCCTCCAAGAATCCGCAAACGTGATTTTAGCCGCAGGGAAAAAACATCGCGCGCCAAAGTTAACCTTGCGAAGGTCATCGATAGGGCTCAAGATACAGCGCACCCATCATGAGAACAATCTGTTCGCGGGTGCCGCAGGCGGCGTGATTTGTATGCATCGCCATCCAAAGAAACGCTGGGCGGTTTTAAATTAAGGCGCCGAAGGGGGCCTTTAATCTAGATCGCCATGGTCTAGGGTTGATGGCGGGCAAAAAATCATTGCCACACGGGTGAGGGCGAAGGCGGCCATTCATCACGCTGTCTCTTAAGGGGGCGCATCTTAAGGATGGCGCCTTTATCCAAATCTAGATGAGATTCGTCCCCAGCAGAAAGGTCAGCCATTGGCGCCGGTGATCTACCAACCCATAGGTGTTATCGAAACCCCCTTTACCACCAGAGAAGGAATGCCGATCCAGGCGACCGCTGGGAAGGGTGTGCGCGGTCGTATTCTGCTCTTGCCAGAATTTGAACAGGGGCTGCAGGACTTGGCGGGTTTCTCCCACATTATCCTGCTTTATCATTTCCACCTGACACGGAAAACCAGCCTGACGGTAACCCCTTTTCTGGATACCACCCCTCGCGGGGTTTTTGCCACCCGATCACCCAATCATCCCAATACGATCGGTTTATCGACGGTTCGACTGTTGAATGTCCGGGGGAGTACACTGGAAATCGAAGACGTGGACATTGTTGACGGCACGCCGTTGCTGGATATCAAACCGTATGTGCCCGCCTTCGATCACCGCCAGCCGGAACGCCTGGGTTGGCTGGAAAAAACGGCTGCCGACGTGCGGCGGACCAAGGCCGATAAACGTTTTACCTGATTTTGCAATTTGCAGGCCGTCTGCGGGCTACCGTCAGATAGGCCGGGGTGGTCAACACTGCGGATCCTCCTGGGCAAGCGGTACATCACGTTGGCTAAAATCTTGTCGGAGCCCTGGTCGCCATCGGTATGCCTTCTTTGGAGGCGAATGGCAAATTGTTCAGGGGGTTCGCCATTTGATCTGGAATTCGATTTCTTCCTGGTCGCTCTCCCGCTCATGTTCGATGTTAATGATGGCATTGGGGGGAACGGAAATGCGTTCGCCGGCCACTTGCAGGCGAAAGCGTTTGCCCTGCTCGATACAATCGGCCAACCGGCGGAGTTTGGCGACAAATTGACGGGCAGGATAACCTTTTTCGATATCGCGTTTTGATTTTTTCTTCCGGGGGGCCATGGCTTGGTCTCCTTTCATGTTGGGATTATGGGGGTATGGCAGGCGGAGGAGGGAGACGGTATCCCAAGGCCATCAATACGGATATTGCCCCAGTTTGAGGCCTTCCGTACAAGGTCTTGCGGAGCGCCGCGGTAGGCATGCCACCGCAAGCGCCTGATGAGGCCGACAGGAATGCCGCAGGCTTGCCCGCCGGATGAAAAGGGTATGCGCTGCGTTCTGCAATGCCCGCTCACAATAGGGTTGCCGGACCCATTTAGCGCAACCTTTCCTTGAGACCGGTAACCAATGCAGCCAAGCCAGCTGGCATCACTATTTTCATGAAATGGTCGGGCTGATCCCCTGCCCTCCTGAATGTCATATGGGTGTGCGCCCAAAGTGGTCAGCGCTACGGGTGTGGGGCTTGACCGGGCGCTAATACCTGCGGCGCCGCGACCGCCGCTTCTTTTTTTTACCGCCGGGATCGGCATGGTTAACTTTGATGTTTTGCCCGTCGATGAATTTGCCGTTTAAATTTTTGATCGCTTGATCGGCCTCTGAATTGCTTGGCATTTCAACGAAGCCGAACCCTTTTGATCTGCCCGATCGTCGGTCGCTGATGATTTTGCAACTTTCGACCTCGCCAAATTCAACAAACATGGCTTTCAGGATGTCGACGGTCATACCTTGGCCCAGGTTACCGATATAAATATTCATGACCCACAAGGCGTCCGATTTCTTGCTATTGGGTTGATATGCATCCGCCGCTCAATCAATAGCAGAAGAATCGAGAAGCGATGGCAGGCCTTGTTTGTCCGTGTCGTCGGCACTGCCGGCGCGCGTTCTGGTGGATGGTTGTCAGGCGCCGGAAGGCTGAATGGTCCGATCCACGATTGTGCACCTTACCGGCCTCATCAATCTGCCAACATGGCACATTTAGCGCCGGGAGTCTACCCCGCCTCGAACGGGTGCCCCGCCGGCGGCAGCACCGTCTCCCCGGGCTGGCTTGAGATCAAAGACAGGCCGCTATCGGCCGATGTGATGCGCCAGGACCGCCACTGGTTTGAACACGTTGGTGAGCCGGACACCGATGCGGATCGGCTGACGACTTTGGCGGAGGGTTGCGGCGTGTTTCAGGGTGGCCAATTTTTCGTATGCGCTCTCGAATAGCTGCTGGGTTGACCAGCCGTGGTACATGGACAGCTGGGGGATATGGCGCGTACTGGCGGGGGCGATTGGGACGCGTTTCAGACCGTTGAAATAAAGCCCCTGCGCCAGGGCTGGGCGCAAAGCATTCTCTCTAAGTTGCGGGTGCGTTCCCGCGCATTGGTACCGCTTTCAAGGTATCATCGGACGCTTTCGATATTTTCCTTCAACGCGATGGCGACGGTGCGTTTGAGACCCCCGGTTGCCGGTGATCCATTTTTAGAGCGACGCGGCAACCCTATCGGCCGTGCTAATCGCCTCCCAGGCGTCCTTCGTGCGCAGATGGCTTCCCTGGGGATCAGCGTCTGCCGCCGGCCGCCATCAGGATGCGGGCGATATCCTCGTGCTTCTGGGCTTCAGCCCACCGCAGAGGCGTCCAGCCGGCCCGGTCGAGTGCGTTGACGTTGGCCCGGTGGGCGATCAGTATCACCAGCAGCTCTTTCTGACCTTCCATGGCCGCCATATGCAGCGGGGTTTTATTGTCATCGCTGCGTGCATTGGGATTGGCCCCATAGTCGATCAGTAGCCGCGCCATTTCGACCAGCCCCTGGCGGGCCGCCCAGTGCAAGCCGGTGTTGCCCTCGAACATATCCTGGGCATCGACATCGACCCCCTGCTGAAGGAATGATCGAACCTCGTCGATGCGGTTTTCCCGGACGGCATCTACGAAAAAAACCAGATCGTCCGCTCCGGATCCGGCCACCGCGCCCAGAATCAGACCCACGGCAAGGCAAAAGCACATTGCGATTGCAGAAAAGCGCACCGGCATCGATTGGTTCCCTTCCGATCAGCGATCGTCGTGGGGTTCATTACCTCCATTGATGGTCGATACTTTACCAGGCCGAGGGCCATTACTCAAGCAACCCCAAGCGGATCTTCGCGTGCTAAGGATTCGGTGTGTTAAAGGTGTCGCAGGAGGCCAATCGCCCGGCGGTAAATCCGCGCTTAAACCATTTAACCCTTTGGGCGGACGTTCCGTGCGTAAAGGAATCAGGCACGATTTGGCCATGGGACTTTCGCTGAAGCCGATCATCTCCGATGGCGTTTGCGGCGTTCAAGGCTTCTTCGATGTCACCGGCTTCAAGCAGTTGGCGTGCGCGGTCTGCATGGTGGGCCCATAGGCCGGCAAAACAGTCGGCCTGGAGCTCCTGGCGGACGGACAAGGCGTTGGCTTCGCGCTCCGATCGTTGGCGCTTGGCCTGATGCACCTTTGCGGAAATGCCTGTTAGGGTTTGTACGTGGTGGCCGATTTCGTGAGCGATAACATAGGCCTGGGCAAAATCACCGGGCGCGCCGAACCGGTTTTGCAGGGCCTCAAAAAAACTCAAATCGATATAGACTTTCTCGTCAGCCGGGCAATAGAAAGGGCCGGTCGCCGATTGAGCATACCCGCAGGCGGATTCCACGGCGCCGGAAAAGAGAACCAGTTTGGGTTCGCGATATCGTCCGCCCTCCTGCTGAAATATGGCATGCCAGGTGTCTTCGGTGTCCGCCAGCACAGCAGCAACGAAATCCCCGAGTTCCTGTTCCGCCGGGGAGAGGGCGCCCGTGGAGGTCTGGGGGGTCGGCGACAGATTGCCGGTGCTTTGCAGGATTACCCCCGGATCAATACCAAAATAGAGTCCGATCAGGACCAGAACGATGGTACCCAGTCCGCCGCCGGCGATCTTGCGCCCCACCGGATGGCGTCGTCGATCCTCAATATTGGTGCTGCGTCTTCTGTTTCTCCACCGCATGGTGAACCTCCCGATATGGTCAGCATTTGATCCGAAGTGGGTTTGTGGGGTCAGCCCGGATATCTCACCCGCTTGCGGCCTTCATTGACAAAGCCTTCCGGAGCGCCTGCGACCGCAAGCGCCTGGTAACCCCGGAAAGGGATGCTGCGGGCTTGCCCGCCGGGTGAACATGGTTTGGGCCTCGTTTTGAAATGCGTCGCTCACAACGGGTTAGCGGACACATTAAGCGCAACTTACCATTAAGCCATGGAACCAATTCTTCAATGCAAGTGGGCATCCATATTTTCATGAAATGTTCGCGTTAGCCTAAGGCGATGACGGTCTTTGGCAAGTTGGATCGCTTCCGATCAAAGTCAATCGATGGCCTGGTGCAGAAGCGAAGTCGATGGCCGCAGACGGAACCCGTTGCAGATGATCGGATGCCGGAGCGGTTTAACGTTCAAGCACCGTGACCACTTCAACCGCCTCGATCCGCCAGACGTCTTCCACCGTCCGTAAACGGCAGAGCAGCTCCTGGAAATCTTCCACCACCTCACCGGACGGCAAGACTCCCCGCAAGATTGCGGTCACACGGACGAGAGCCTGATCCTGCTGCGGGAAGTCGATCACAAAGTCGGTGAAGTTCAGGGATAATTCGGCATAAGGGATGCGGGCCCTGAGCACCAGGGCAGGCAGTTCCGCCGCGGCCAGCACACGGGTGCCATTGTAGCCGGGCTCTTGAATGGTTACGGTTTCAGTGAACACCTCGCGGATGCGTTTGGCATTGGCCGCGGCGATCAGTTTGTTTTCTCCAGGGCGCTTGGCGATTTGTTCGGACAGACGGCCGAATTGTTTTTTGATGCGGGCCGCATCGCTCGGGATAAGCCGATATATGGCGATCAGTCCCAGGGCGCTGACGACGGCGATAATGATCCATTTTTGGTGTTTCACCACAACGGGGCTCCCATAATCCGGGCCCTTGATGCCTGCCCGAGCTGGTGGATATGCATAGGCACCCGACGGTTATCCCCCACAACATAGACATGGCCGGGATCGATTTTGCGCGGGGGTAGATGCCAGGCTTGTGATGCCTGGACATAAGGTTCGCTAACCGGCTGCCGGTTGAGGAAAAGTCGTCCCTGGCGAAATTCGATCACATCGCCCTCCATGGCGAGCACACGCTTGAGAAGCATGATGCGATTGCCGGCCAGTCGAATCACCACCACATCGCCTCTCTCGAGGGGCTTGAAAAGGAAGCGCAGCGTATTGCAGAAATTAAAGCCCCCGTCACGGTAAGTGGGGTCCATGCTGTGCCCGTGGATGCGGAAGGGGATCAGGACAAAACTGAATACTATCGCTGCGGTGGCCATGACGGCCAGCAGGCGCGCGATAAAGGCGGGTGTCAAACGCGGAAAGAAGAAGGTTTGCCAACTGATATGCATGGGAATTCGTCCACCGGTCTTCTGAGACATCAAATACGACTTGCGCGGTTTTTCATCAGCTTAACGGAGGCGATACTAGCCGGTTCCCGGAAAGATCTGAAGGCAACAAGGATCGCCGCGACCGCGCCAAGTTGGTTCACGTCTCTGGATCCCGTCTTCGCAATCGGCGGGCGCATGCGAGTGGTTCTGGCCGGCGTCCTGACGGCCGGCCCGACGAGATGCGCTGGCCGTGGTAGATCATCCCCCATCCGGCAAGCAGATTTATCTAAAACGGTTGATGAGATCCAAAACGGCCCGGGACATCGTATGCTTATGCAGGAAGTCGGCCCAGACAAGTCCATGCAGCGCCACGATACTCCAGAACGTCAGCTGGTAGGATAACTTGCCGGTCTTATGCCGAAGCGCTTGCTGGGCAATCAGGCTGCCGGGCCAGCCCCCCAGCAGTTCGAGCAGGTGCAATCGGCGCTCGGACGTTCGCCATTGCCCCCTGAGCGATTGACGCTTGTCGCGGACGATGGCCATCAAACTGAAGGCGCTCATCAGTCCGTACAGCGCCCATATGCCATGCCGGGATCCCCACTGAGGGATGTTATCCATGGTCAGCAGGCCGCGCAGGCGATCCTTCAGCGGTACTTTGGGGCGCAGCTTTTTGGCTTCCGCAGAGGGGATTTCGTGGATCTTGTCAACTTCCTGCGCGCCCTCCGGACACCCCGCGTCGGTATAGGTGATGTTTCCCTCTGCGTCGACGCATTTGGAAATGTCGGCCAGGGCGGGGCTGCCTATCAGGGCTATGAAGACGACAACCAGACAATTCAAGGTGATACGCCGCGGGGAAGCGAACCGATAACAAGGGGGACATTCGTTCGGGATGATTCGCCAGCGCATGAGGTCATCCGTTAATATGCGTGGAAATGATATCATCGATGGCCTCGAGATCGCCTGCATCAATGGCCGCTTCACAATCGTCCACGATCTGCCAGAATTTATTCGTGGCGAAGTCGTTTTCGGGTAGATCACGCTGGTATTCGATCTGGTCGCCGCCCACGGACTGGTGAAAGGGTTCCCCCAGGGCTGCCATCCATGTGCCCAGACAGACGCCGATGTAAAGGATGCCGGCGAATTTCCGACTGCAGCCGTCATGCCGGCAGGCATGGTAGAACATGCGATCCGCCGCTTTGCGTTCGGTCGGGGATACGTCGGGATTCGAAAGCTCCCCAACGAAATAATCATGGACGATGGTGGCCCGGCGATAGTTCCCGACATAGGGCGCCCCGATTGACGTCCATAGCGCCCTGGGAATCGTAGCGCCGTTTATTTCGGCGCCCTCCGGTGCTTCCCATAGGACCCCCGCCGGATCCTCATAAGAAAATGCTTTCACCAGACGCATATTGCGCGCCCTCGTCCACTGGGTGATGGGATCGCCTGAAAATCCTTCTGCCATATCAGCCTCCCGCAGCGATGATTGCCGATTGAGTCCCCCCCTTATCCTAGACCCTATAGCCGGACTCCGCTGGAAAGGTCAAATTGAAGCTTCCTATGGCGCACGGTAATTCCAGATGTGCGGCCCGACCAAATTGAGATCGTGGCGGCAACCTAAATGGAGGTATCATTGAGGCCCCAGAGCGCCTTCAGGGTTTTAAGGGGGAAAGGTAAACTTTCCTACAGGCATTCTGTGATGGGATCGGATAGGGCCTTATCATCCATCAGGGGTGCCAAGCATCTGACCATTCTATAGCGCCTTGCGGTACCGATCGTCAGCCTTAACCGCTCCCCAGATGATCCGATGCGCTTGCCGATCGATGGCACCCACCGCCGGGCGTATAACCTCACCCGGGAGGCCGTTTCAGAGCTGTAAACGGCGCGTTTCGACCGGGCCCCAAACCTTCGCCGAAAGTAACGTTCAGGGGTGGAAATGATGCGGCGGACTTCGCAATTCCTTGGTTTCGGCCGCTCGCTTGCCGTCCCGGCAGGTCTACGCGAAGAGACTGCCTTTGGCTGAAGGGTTATCTTGGAAATAGCGCAGGCCGCACCTGCGGCATCAGCGGGTGGGATGCGGGCAGCCGGTTCAGACGCCAGCCAACCCGCAAAATGGATATCATTGCTGGGTACCGATATAGGTGCCGGCCGCTTTAAGCGCCGCCACCATGTCTGCGGGTGCGATTACGGTCGGATCGTAGGTCACGGTATTGATCTCGCGACCCCGCGACCAACCGCGAGTTACGCTCTGGATGCCGTCCAGCCCTACCAGGGCTGCTTTACCCACATCGTATCAAGCGACGTAAAAGACAATCTCGGCGGGGGCCGCCTGGGCCACAGCG
>JASFFM010000112.1:0-10768 GCA_050124295.1 Desulfobacterales bacterium
GGTCCAGGAAGTCGAGGACATCGATACCCTCAAGGCCTTTAATCGCGATCATCTAAAGGGCTTGTACACCACGGCCACATTGATCGAGGGCAACGATAACCGCCTGATCGATGTTGGGCTACTGTCCAAATATCCGGTCGGCGCCGTCACCTCGTGGCAGCATGCCGTTCACAGGGATTCACCTGCGCGCCCGGTGTTTGGCCGCGATCTGCTGGAGGTCCAGATCTTGGGCCAGAACCGCAAAAAGATTCTTTTCACCCTCTATAACACCCACCTCAAAAGCCATTTCTGCCATTTCCGGGAGAATAAAACCAAGTGTGTCAAGAAAAACAACCGGCGGCGTAAACGCCAGTCCGACATGATCGCCCAGATCGTCAGGAAGCAAACACGGCCGACCAGCCGTTTCATCATCCTGGGCGATATGAATGACGCGCCGGATTCGCCGCACCTGACGCCGTTTACCGCGGATGCAGAACTCCGTCTGACCAATGCCCTGGCCCAAGCCCGGGAAACCCGATCACCCATAGTCCCACACAACATCCCGACCCCCCCGCATACCAATTGGACCCATCGCTACAAGGCATCGGGACAACCGGCCCAATACGAACTATACGACCAGATATGGGTCAGCCATGCGCTTTCGACCCGGGTTAGCGGGGCCTGGATCCAGCGTCGTCGGAACCTGACCGGCGATGGTTCCGATCATGATCCGGCCTGGGTGGAACTGACGCTTTAAGGGGTGGAAGGACGCTACCAATCCGGTTGTTCGTCGTTCCGGCGCGGGCACTAATATTGCCTTGGCTGCTCCAGCAGGAAGTAGAGGACATTGTCTGTAAAGGCGGGGTCTTCGGTCATTCCCAGATGATCCGAAAAAAGAAAGAGGACTTGATTCCAGTTGATGGGGGAATCCAGGCGCTTTTGCGGTACGGACGGCAGGCGTTCATCCATCAGCGCGCTGCTGCGAAGAACGGTACCGTCCCCCGCGGCCGTGGCGACAGTGCTCAAGCGTCCCCGTGCATCGAAACGCATGGTTTGATTGGTGGGGACCGAATCACCGGCCACGAGGAACAAGCGCAGGGAGGCCGGTGGGCGCGCCGGGCGGTCCATGGCCGCGGCGAAATATTTCGCCCGGCGCAGGACTTTGGCCTGATGTTCGAGTGCTATTTGGCGGCGGTTTTCTGAACGGTCGATCTCCGGCAGTAGCATCTTCAAGACTTTCTCCTGGCTGGGATCGGCCAAGCCCCATTGATTTTGCTGCCAGAGGGCCGGATCGTACAAGTCCCGGACGGGTTGGCCGTTGGTGTCCAGCAAGGGGTGATGGCGTGCCCGGGGCAGCAGCTGGTAGGCCGAGGGCATGGTGCCGACGACCGCCGCCGGGTAGGTGGGGAAGAGAGCGGCTGGCCGGATACCTTCGGTTAGGCGCAAGAGGGCATCCGTAGCGCCGGCATTGGGGGTTCCGATCATAATCAAGTGTTCGATATGACGGGCGCCTTCCCAGGTCAGTGCGGGCAGGCTGCCGTCGGCGGGAAGATCCTGGGTGCCGTAGCGGACGTAATAGCGCGCTACCAGACCGCCCATGGAATGGGCCACGATGTCGAATTTGATGCGGTTGTTGTGTACACCGAAGCGGTTTTTGATCTCACGGGCCACATAGGCCCGTTTGGCATTGATAAAAGCATCGAGCCGACGGGCGCTTTCCACGATATCGCGGCGCCAGTCATAATCGAACTGGAAGCAGGTAAAGTGCCGGTCCCCGTAGTCGATGGCATTGGCGAGACCCTGGTCGCGATAGCCGCCCACCCCCAGAACACTCAATATTCGGTAATAGGCGTTGAGCTCCAGGGGGATCCCCAGGAAATTAAAGACCAGCCGGTCCAGGGCGCCGTCAGGGTGAACGTCGTCCCTCAGTGCGGCCAGGGATATGCCGGATTGCATGGGAAGCGCCACGAGGCGGGCGCCGGCGGGCCTATTGGGGTCCACCTGGCCCAGCCCGAAAGCACCCCAGGCCACGGCCCCGGACGACGGCTGCACCAGTCGGGAACCCAGCAGGCCCGGAATGACGATGACTGGATTGCGGAAGGGGTCTTCCTGCTTGGCCAGCCCATTATACAGCCGGCCCAGGTCCGGCTGATGAGACGCCGGCGCGCAGGCGACTAAGACGACGGCAACGATTAGCGCCACCCCCATTTTCCGCCGCTCATGCATGGCACCTGCCATTTTCAAAGGGAAACCTCGGCTAATGAATCATTGCTCGATCGTGAATATGGCCTCTAACTACACCTTCCCGCCCGAATACGAAACCCTGTTCCAGAAACGAGGGTCACATCCATCTGTTCTTTCGTCGAAATAGGCTGCGGATCATGGCATTGGAATCACATCCCAAGCGCGCGCGCCTGGGGATGTTCGCCGGTGTTGCTTTCCCCGGCAGGGATCGACGGAGGCCATCCCGCAAGCTTTTTCCGGCGCTATCCAGCCGGCCATCGGATCCGTGAGTCGGGAGGCTTGCCGCGATCCTCTTCCTAGCGGCCGGAAAAGCGCTATGGCGGCTATTTCACAAGTTTGAGGCTTCCATTGACAAGGCCTTCCGGAGCGCTGCCGTACGCATGCGACCGCAACCTTTCAACAAGACACGGAACAAATTCATCAGGGAATTTGGCCTTAATATTTTCATGAAAGATTTGGGCTATGACGGTCTTAGGGCGTGGATAAGAAATGAGATTTATCCCATTGACAAGTGTTCGGCGCCTGATATATGTGAATTTCATCAGCGTTCCGTGCGCGTGTTCCTATCGTTGCATCTTCCAGCTAAAACCCGCTTCTCCTGACATTACGGTGCAGCAGCCCTCCAGCAGAGCAATCTCTTTCTGAGCCCGTCCCGATCAGAGCGAATGGGTCCCCGAATAACCTTCGCGGATCGCCTGCCGCATCCCTACGTCAATACCGCTTTCGCAAGGAGCAGCTCATGAAAACCTATGGCGCGGTGCTGTTGATGTCCTTGGCCCTTGGCCTCTTTTTCAGCCTCGTTTGGCCGGTGGTCGGACAGGAGCCGCCCTCCAGCCGTTGCATCGAATGCCACACCGACGTCAAGAACCTCATCCGATTGAGCTGGGAGGTGGAAAAGGTACGCGGAAAGCCGCCCCGATCGGAGGAAACCGAAGGCGAAGGCTGAGGGGGGCCGCTGGCTCCGTTGGAGCCATATGAAAAGATCTATGTCGCCAAGGCCTTCCTGGAAACCGAGCACGGCAAGATCGATTGCACCGATTGTCACGGCGGCAACCCGAACGATCCGAATTGGCAAACCGCCCACGAAGGGCTTGTCAAGGATCCCACCTATCCCGACCCGCAAAAGGCCTGTGGTGAGTGCCATCCGGAGATCAGCACCCGTGCCCCCTCCAGCCTGCATTATACGATCGCCCCGATCGGGCAGTCCATCGCTCGACGCATGGGACCGGCGGATGGGAACGTGCAGGCGGCTCTGGCCACGGCCCACGACAGGCATTGCAGCCAGTGCCATGCGAGCTGCGGTCAGTGCCATGTCAGCCGCCCCAATTATGTCAACGGCGGTTTTCTGGCCCAGCACCGTTTTCAAAAGACACCGCCCATGGAGACCACCTGTGCGAGCTGTCATGGCGGACGCGTGTTCGGCGAGTTTACCGGCCTGAATAAGGCCATTACCGCCGATACCCATTTCGATGATGCGGATATGACTTGTATGGATTGCCATGAAGCCGCCCAAATGCACGCATCCGCCAAAGGGATCACCACCCGGCTACAGTCGGTCCTTCGACCACGCTGCGAAACGTGTCATCCCGAAGCATCGGCGGAAGACAGCGACCGGCCGGCCCATCAGATTCACCGCCGCAAGGTCGCCTGTCAGGTCTGTCACGCCCAGCCCGTCAAGCAATGCTATGGGTGCCACGTGGGGATCGATGCAAAGGGACTGGCCTATTTCAAGTGCCGGAAAACAGAGTTGGGTTTCAAGATCGGCCGCAACCCATCACCGTCGCCGGAACGGCCCCATACCTACGCCGTAAAACGCCATCCACCGATCACTCCGCAAACTTTCGACTTTTATAGCCCGGCAGCTCTCAAACAGTTCGCAAAAGCGCCTACCTGGAAAGATTGTGCGCCCCATACGATCCGGCGGATCACCCCCCAGAATCGGTCCTGTAACAACTGCCATGGCAATCGCGATCTGTTTCTGGGTGTTTCTGATCTGGCCGGCTGGGAGGTTGCGGCCAATGCCGAGGTGGTGGTTTCGGACGATCAACTGCCCTCTCCGATAGCCGAAGAGGTGCGGCAGACCAACTAACGGCCGGTTTGCCGGTCGTCGTCCCACAACGAGGAAAGGAGGTTCGTCATGAAAAAAGCACTTTATTGGGCAACCCTTGTCACGGTCGTACTGTTTTTGGCGGCCGCACCGGTCCTGGCCGGTTACGCCTACAAGGTCAACAAGCCCCACCTGGGCGGCGATCTGACCCCGGTCGAGGCTTACGAGATGCTCAAGAAGAACCCGGAGCACACTTTCCTGGTGGATTGCCGGACCCGGGCCGAGTACCAGTATGTCGGTCACCCCGAAGGGGCTTACAATATCCCAATCCGCTTTCTTTCCACCACGGCCGGCAAAAAGGGGTACCTGGAAAAGGACAACCCCCATTTTGGCCAAGATCTGCTGGCACGCTTCAACCCGGCCACCGACACCCTGATTATCTTCTGCCGCAGCGGAAATCGCAGTTGCGCCAGCTGCAACGAGGCGGTCAAGGCCGGTTGGCCGGAAGACAAGGTGTTCAACATGATGGGGGGATTCGAGGGCGGCAAGAACAAAAACAAGGACAGCAGCTTCTACGGTCAGCGTTGGGATGGCGGCTGGCGGCTGGAAGGTCTGCCCTGGACCTACAGCATGGACACGAACCTGATGTACCGACCGGATGTGGATAAAATGGTGGACAGCGATCGCGATATCCGGTTGAAAGTGGTCCGTAAATAATCTGGCCGGACGGCTTCTTTAGCCACATGGTTTTTACATCCCCAATGTGGTCGCCCGGTAGGCGGTCGTCGCCATGTCCTCCAAAGGTATTAGAGGGGTTCTGCGCATGGGGGGCCGTTGGCGGGATCTCCGGATCAATATTCATAGCCTTCGATCTAATGGCAGCGATGGCGGCTCTCGAAAAACAACGGCGTATAGTTGGGTGCCGGGCCCGAGTTGCTATCCCGTCTCAACGCGATAGGTGTGCCGGGTTTCTACACCGAAAGCAGTAGAAAGGATTGCTACGTCGGATGGGGGAAACGTCATCGAATCAATTTGCGGACCTGCGCGCCCCCCCCTTCGGTGGGCAACGGCGCGTCAAAGCAATCGCTAGTCCTGATTGCCCATGTTTTAGCAAATTCGTACGCTTTGAACAGATGATCCATTAAACCCATTTGATGGGATTTCATCGCAGGAATCGTGAAAAGCTTGGTATCCAAGATGAAAGAAGACGCTCGCGATACCACAAACGTTGATATGGCGAGCGAATCTCCGCATGGCAGACCGCCGGAGTCCCTTACGTTGACCCGATTGACCGAGCAACTAGATCATTATAAATAGCGGTTGCTTGCAAAACAAGATCGGAAGGCAACGGATCTTCAATCTGATGGGTTGATGGCGAGAATGGGATCGCATTTGCATAGGGTAACAGATTAATTTCGGCAGCCAATTTTTGCCAGGTCAAATCGGTATCATGGCAAAGGCTTTCGTAAGCTACCAAAATCGATTGATTTGGCAGGTTCTCCCTAATGAAGGTGTAGGCGTCTATCCAGCGCTCAAGCCAATAGCTCAGTTTGTCAGTGTCCTCGGCAATGTTCGCCTTTTCATTGAATCTGAATGGACGGTGATCAGCTCCGAACTCATGATGAGCGAGCCAGGTCATATACGTTTTGGAAAAATGATCCTTGGCATGAATGCTTCGAAATCGTTCGTGCTGCTTCATCAGTGAATAAGCCTGTTGCCTCGGTTCTCGGAAAGGGACCACAATGATAGCATTCGGAAACGCCTTGGCAATAGACCCCAACCGAAGAATATTGTTGTTGTTTTTCGATAAATAGCGCTTTGTCGGGTCCTTTTCTAAAACAAGTCCTACAAATGATCTAAACTTCTCCAACACATCTCTCTCTGCAACCATGGGAACCAAGCATCTTGGTTTGATATAGTCCGCTTTACAAAATACCCGCCAAAAGACTTCTTCTAGGGCTTCGGGGCTATCATAATTGACCATTAATCCGTCGCCGTGTGCTCTCTCCTGCAGTTTATTTTGGCGTCGCGAAAAGCTGTTGAAAGTGCGCCATAAATTCGGTGCCAAGATAAATGGCATGTCCCGGTAGGTCAAAGAGCAAAAGGGACCTTGCTCAAAAAAGGAGCGCATTAATATCGTTGTGCCTGCACGGGCCAAACCAGCCACAAATACATGTTTTCCGGCGGCGGCCTTTTTAATGGGAGGGGAATACAACAACCGTTCAAGATCAAAGGTCGCTTCTCCGACTATCGTGTTGCCTAACACCATCCGGTGAAGAAGTTTGGATCCGAAACCATAATTGCCCCCAGACCGCTTTGATCTCACCATGGCGTAGGATGCGGCAACAACGGTACTTGAAACTATTCCCCATGGTGATGAGGCCAATTTTAAAAAATGCCCTTCTGACAGGATGGAGAAAATTGAAAAACCAATAAAAAGAGAGAACGAACCAAGAAGAAGGGCGAATAGCAGGAGGGAGGATAAAAACAGCTTTAACGCATAGTGTGGCAGTACTTTCTCTTTCCAACAATCCGATATTCGGGGCGAACGAATTGTATTCGCGATTTTGGCAACAATCGTATTGAGTTCATTGATGCGTCCTGGAGCACCCGAGCGAATGAAAATTTCGACGAAACAGACGGAACTCAAGATTAGGAAGACCCAACCCACGTGTTTTCCCTGTCTATTGATGTGTATCTTGCGTCTTGGATTTCTTTTTCTTTTTAAATATGCGCTTAATCGGGTACCAGAGGAAAGCAAACAGAGCGATGAAGATAGATCCAATAACACCTAAAACCACACCAATAGTACCTGCACCTAGTCCTGGTCCGACATACGCCTTGGCACTCATCGGGCTTAATAGCACCAAAGACACAACCAGTGCGGTTTTGATCAGTCGCATGATAAACTCTCCTTCCATTTGAGATCTAATTCATCGGCGGCGATATAGCGCGACCAATGAATCGCGCCCACGGTATCCGGCGACAAGGCGTTAACATATTCCCACCGCACTTTATTTTGAGAAATGCGAATCAATCGACTGTAATCGCTTTGTTCAATGTAAACATCGCCGTTCGCTAAGACCCTTGAGCGACCGGAGGTCTCCGTTCCTATCTTCTCCTCAGCCATCATTTCGGCATATGGTTGCGTGGTCAGGTTTTTTAAGGGATCGAAAATATAGATATCCGATTTACCATTATCAATGAAAAGGTCATCACTAAGTTCTTGTCTGACGATATCGTTTCCAAAGATACTGTAATTGCCGTCTTCAAGCTGGTTGATATCATGCTGATTCAGCCAGGGGCCTGTTTTTAACCATATAATTTTATCGGATTGCGGCCGGTAAAGAGCTACCGTAGAGATATTTCGGCTACTTAGCGCGATGTCCCCGATCTTGGCATTATTGGAGTTTCTCAATATCGGCTGGGCATCATTCAAATGGATACGATCCCTCTCGAATTTACCTACCCCATAAATCAAGCCACGGTAACCGTTTGTTAGGAGAATATCGGTAACCGAATATTCCTCGAGAATCTGCCCATCCATCGAAACAATGGCGAATCCGTCATCTCTAATGGGTAACAATTCATCCGAATTCTTTCCTTTGATGACGATGGGGCATACAATGTTCCCCGCGTGGTCGAGTTCTATTGAATGATGAAAGTGACGTTCAATTACCCAAACCAGATCACCACAAGCTTCCATACGAACCATGGGGCCTTCACCGCTTGTGAAAATCAAGCCGCCATCGTCAAGCAGCAGGGGGTGCTGGGCTCGATAGCTCACCGGCCGGTTAAAGCCGTCACTGAAGCTCGGCGCTTGTTGGAAAATTTCATCTAAAGGTGGCACCCAGGTATGCAGAACGCTGTTTTCAGAAATTGAAAACAGCTCGATAATGACTTGCTTATGGCTTTTGCTGTACCTTGAAATCAGTAGATAGCCGGTATCTTGAAAATCGGAATCACGAATTACAAGTCCTGAGACACCAAATCGGGTGCGGCTCTCCTGATGGCCTAATAGGAGTTTATCAAATGCGGATTTGTTGGGCCCATCTTTGAAGGTCAGATAGGCTTTTAATTCGGCATAGATGACATATAGCTGTTTAAATGGGAAAATTTTAAAGTGACCAGCCGCAATTCCCCACACGAAAAACAAGGAAGCCACCAGATACAGCAGGGCCGCTGTACGTATGATCTCCTTTTTCCATTTGAACATAGTAGACGCGCTTTCACCATTCGGGTCTGGTCGCCTCAGACAGCGACAAGGGTTTTTGCGAACGACTTCATCATGAATACAAACGGGTTAGCCAAACAACGCTAACCCTTTTTTATTATATTGGTACGCCCGGCAGGATTCGAACCTGCGATCTTCAGCTCCGGAGGCTGACGCCCTATCCCCTGGGCTACGGGCGCGTGATTGTGGTGCATTTCCCATTATGGCAAATCATCAGTTATGTCAACCTACCTCGGATGGCAGCTCTCCGAAAAGGTTAGGTCTCTCGGTTCTGGCCAAGACCGCATCATTTTAGAATCGAAGGCGCAGCAGCATGCTGTTCGTGAATTGAGAAGTCCTTAGCATGTCGTTGGGGGCTGATCGATACCCTTTGCCTTGGGCGCTATCGCATAAGACCCATGTGCTGGAGCGCCTGCATGGCTTCGCCCACGACGTATAATGACCCCGCAATGCAGATCACCTGATCACTTTCGACGATCTGCAAGGCGCGAGCTACGGCGCGGTCCACGGTGGGGACCTCGTCCACCTCGTCGACGAACTGTCTGGCCGTGGTGGCCAGGGTGTTGGACGGGATGGCCCGGTCGATGGCGGGGGAGGTGACCACGACCCGGTCACAGACCTTCAACAGGGCGGCAAGCATCTCCTGGGCCGGCTTGTCGTCCAGGATGCCGACCACCATGATAATGCCCCCTTCGGGGTAGGTTTCCTCCAGGTAACGGCTCAGATTCTGGGCGGCTTCGAAGTTGTGGGCCCCGTCCAGAATGATGCGCGGCTCCTCGCAGACCGTTTCGAGTCGACCCGGCCAGAAGGTGTTGTTCAGGGCCTGGCGCAGACGATCTTCTTTGATCACCACCCTCTTACGCAGAAGCACCTCGACCGCGGCCAGGGCCAGTCCGGCGTTGTCCACCTGGTGGCGGCCCAGCAGGTTGGTGGAGAGTTCCTTCCAGTGATTATCCATGCCCTCGTAATCGAACCGGCCCGAAGAAAGGCGGCGGCAGGTGAAGTCCGGTCCCATCCGGAAGAGGGGTGCCTTGACCCTTTCCGCCTTGGTGGTGACGACCTCGACGGCGACCGACTGCTGCACGCCGGTGACCACGGGGGTGTTCGGTTTGATAATACCGGCTTTCTCGTAGGTGATGGCGGCAATCGTGTCGCCCAGGTAGCTTTTATGCTCCAACGAGATGTTGGTGATGACACTCAGCTCGGGCGCCAGCACGTTGGTGGCGTCCAGGCGGCCGCCCATACCGGTCTCGACTACGGCCCAGTCCACCCGGTGCTCCTGGAAAAGGTGCAGGGCCATGGCGGTGGTGAATTCGAAAAACGTCGGTTCTCGCTCCCCCTGCTGGACCTTGCGGATGGTCCGGTAGGCCTCCACGATCTCAAGATCGGTCACCGGGCGTCCGTCGATGCGGATGCGTTCATTGAACTGGATCAGGTGCGGGGAGGTGTACAGGCCCACGGTGAAGCCCGCCGCCTGTAGGATTCCGGCCAGCATGGAGGCCACGGAGCCTTTGCCGTTGGTCCCGGCCACATGGATGGTGCGATAGGTTTTCTGGGGCTCCCCAAGTGCTCCCAGGATCTGGCTGATGACGTCCAACCCCAGCTTGATGCCGAATCGCCTTAGCCCGTACATGGTCTTGAGGCATTCATCATAGGCTTGCATCGGACGATCCTTTCCACAAAAAAACCCGGCAGTAAACACTGCCGGGTTTTGATGACACGGGAACGACTAGCGTCGATAGCTACGGCGGGCAGCGGCAATGCGTTCGCGGCGTAGCGCTTCGCGTTGCTTGCGGCGCCGGAATTCGCTTGGCTTCTCATAGCTTTTTTTTAACTTCAGCCGCTTAAAGAGGCCGTCATTCTGAATTTTTTTCTTCAGAATACGCATCGCTTTTTCAATATCGTTGTCGTATACTTTAACTGCGATTTCCTTCAAGTGTCTCGCCCCCTTCCGGACATCGGCTTGAATGTGAACCAAAAATCCGATGGTAATTAATTGATTTGGCAAATGTAAAAGATCTTTATAGCGAACCCGATCGCTTTTGGCAAGAATTTTATAAAGTTGCTCTAGACATTCATCGTGCGAGGATCAAGGTGCCATGAGCTTTCTTCGACGGCCAACCCTGGCAGCCTTGGGACGTCGCGCCGACCGCCAAACCAGTTCTTGACAGCGTTAGACCATTGCGCGATATTGCCATTTTTGAATGAGGGTACCCTAGAACCTTCACGCCATTGGAGGTGAAGCAAGTCCTCTTTAAGGGGCT
>JASFFM010000113.1:0-10744 GCA_050124295.1 Desulfobacterales bacterium
GCGGCACCGTCAACTTCCATGGGGCTGCGATCTTGGCCTGAACTGAAAAAGACCCTTTTCGGAGGGACACTGTCTGAAGTCTTGCAGCTGAACGGTGGTTTGAGCGAGGTTCGCCTCGCATTTGGCCAATAAACTTATAGAAAAGCGCCGCCGCCGTCAACAAGGGTTTTAACAGCCCCGGGGCACCCTTATGGATTTGCGCGGGATGGACCGAGAGGGCCTATCCTTTCGGCCGGCGCCTGATCCGCTCCCCCGGGAAGAACTTAGCCCACCAGGAAGTAAACCGTGCCGACCGCCAACAGGCTCCCCACACGCAAGCTCTGCCCCATGACCAGCAGTTGGGCACCCATCTTGGGCTGAAAGATGCCCATGTAGTGGGGCAGTTGGTGGCGCAAGGCCCGGATGGGAAAGGCCAGGATATTGCCGATGAGCAAGGCCACAACCGTCTGTTTGACGGTGAGCACGCCGGCGTCCATCAGGGCTCCGGCGGCGGCGAAACCCGATGTGAATTCCGCCACGAAGCTGAGGACCACCACCGAGAGGCTCTCAACAGGGATAAAGGACGATACCACCAGATGGGCCAGGGCCGCTTGCATGAAGGTAAACCATCCCATGGTGTTGGCCAGAAATACGGCAACATAAATGGGAATGACGTAAACCGCCACCATGGTCATGCGCCGGGGCAATTTGCGACGGATGCCGGTTAGGGCGTCTTGAAAGGAGTGCGATTTTTTCTGGGGGGCCTGGAGCCCCTCGTCCCTTTCACCGTTATCCGCTACGGCCGGCAAGCGAAAATGGCCGTAGCATAGCAGCAGCAGGGTTCGCAGCAAGGCCGCCAAAAAGGTTAGTAGAAAGTAGAACGCCCCGGCGCGACCGGTCAGTGGAATGACGATGAAAAAGGTGGTCGGCAGATGCAGAAAGAAGGCCGGGAACTGGTTGATGAAATTGGTGAGGAACAACTGCCGGCGGGTGATCTTCTCATTCCGGTAGAATTCCACCAGCATGGCATTGGCGGTAACACCGGAAACGAAGGCCGCCATAAAGGCCGCGCCGCATCGGTGACCCAGGCGCCCGAACCGAAAGACTGGGCGCGCCACCAGGGCCAGGGCGCGTGTCCAGCCCAGGGCCTCAATCATCTGGCCAGCCGCCAGACCGACCAGGATAAATATCAAAAGACGCACCAGCGGTCGGATCAGGCGTTCTGCGGCCAGGCGCCAGGTTAGGCTCTCAATCCCCTGGACGCCGACGGTCAGCATGATCAGCGTCAAAGCTAACGACACCACAAGGGCCCGGTACGGATGTTTAGCTTTCTGGCGTGCCATTAGACTGGGATTTTTTGGCGATAATCAGGGTCCAGTAGTTCGGTTTCCGACCCATCAGATTGCTCACATCGCGAACCAACTCTTGCCCGGGTTGGGAGCAACTTACCACCCCCGCTGCATGTTGCAGCATGCCGGCCTCCTCCAGGGCCTCACAAATGCTGGGCACGTTGCGATAGGCTTTCATAAAAACCACATTGTCGGCTTCATGGTACTGCTCCCGGAGGCGTTGGCCGCCCCTGGCGCCGGAGAGCACCAGAAGCGATTCCTCCCCTTCCACAAGGGGCACGTTGAGGGCCGCCGCCGCGGCCTGGTAGGAGGTGATCCCGGGTACGGATTCCACGGCCACCTCCGGATAGCGCTCCTTGATTTGGCGTAGCAAGTAACCGAAGGTTGAAAAGGTCAGGGAGTCTCCTAAGGTGAGAAAAGCGGCATCGTGGCCCTGCTGCAATATTTCAACGACATTGTCGGCATTGGCGGCCCAGGCCGCCTGTTTGGCCGCAATATCCTGGGTCATGGGAAAGGCGAGGGAAATCACCCTGGCGTCTTCGGGGATATGCGGCCGGGCAATTTCGAGCGCCAGGCTGTAGTTGTTCTTGGTCGACGCCGCGGTAAACACCACCGACACCCGTTGCAGCACGTTTACCGCTTTCAGGGTCAGGAGGTCGGGATCGCCGGGCCCTACGCCAATGCCATAAAGTCTACCGAATGGATTGCTCATGCGAAACTTTCATTGTGTTCAGGTTGGGGGGGGTCTCCGGCCTCAAGGCGGCCTCCGCTTGCCGCAGGATCCGTTCCCCGTTGTCCCGGAAGCGCTCCGGGTAAAGCAGGTTTCCGATGGTGTTGATACCGTGCAACAACCGCCAGGTCGGACGCGCTACGATGGTCTCGTCGATAATGAATACCTGGTTGTCCTTTACCGCCTTGATCAGGTCATAGCCGGGTTCGTTGCGGATCAGCTCCGCAGTGGGCTGATTCATGGCCCCTCTTTGGGCTAGGTAGACATCGATTTCTGCGGCACGGCTCAGAAGACGCTCTTTGCCATAGTAAGCGATGTTGGTGGTGCGAACCTGCACAGCATCGGCGGCCACATTCCGGCCCCCCGCCGTTTCCAGCGCAAATATGGGCATGGACCCGGGGGTAAATGTTTTCATGCGTTTATGAATGGCCTCGAAATAGACCCGTTTGCGCGGTCGCACGGAAGCCGAAAGGGCCTTAAATTCGGCCACGGCCTGCTGAAAGGCCACGACCATGGCCTCCGCACGGTTCGTATGGCCGGTCAGTTGGCCCAGGATACGCCAGTAGGCATACATTTCTTCAACGCTGCCAGGCTGCAGGGAAAATACGATGATACCGCTTCGTTCCAGACCGCGCACAAGCGGGGCATAGCCGCGGTCGATCATGGGACGGATCAGCACGAGGTCCGGTCCCGCGGCCAGAAACCGTTCCAGTCCGTCGTGATAGGAGAAAACCGGCTTGGACGCCGCCTCGGATAAATGGCGGTCGTGACGGGTGACACCGATCACGCCCCGCCCCGCCCCCAGCATGAAAAGATTCTCGGTGTGGGCGCCGTAAAGGGAGATGATCCGTGCAAACGGGGCGGTCACCCTGACATTGCGGCCCGCCTGGTCCCTTAGCTTCGGTATCGCACCGTCAGCGGCCGGGGACGGGGGTCCGCAGATCGCCGCGAAGAAATGAAGCACAAGGAACATGTTCAGCACCGTCTTCATCGTCTGAAATCCACCTGCGGCAAATCGTATTCCACATGCGTGCGAATATGGCCCTCAACGCCGTATACCGCTCGCAAGGTATCGGCCTGCATGACCTCCGCCGTCGGACCTTGAACGGCAATGCGGCCATCTTGGAGAAAAAGCAGATCATCGCAGTACATGGCCGCCAGGTTGACGTCCTGAAAAACAGCGATGACGGTCTGCCGGTGATGACGCACACGGTCGCGGGTCTGACTGAGCAGTGCCAGAGTATGCCGGATATCAAGGTTGGAAGTGGCCTCGTCGAGCAGGAGCACATCGGCATTCTGGGCCAGGGCCCGGGCGAAAATGACCCGCTGGCGTTCACCACCGCTTAGCGCCGTCACCGGTTGCCGGGCGAGACGTGCGGTATCGGTCATCTCCATGGCCTCCCGCACCTGACGCTCATCCTCGGTGCCCGGGTGGGCGAAGCGTTTGAGGTGCGGATAGCGCCCCATCATGACCACCTCCTGCACCGCAAAAGGGAAATTGATGTAAAAATTTTGGGGCACCAGGGCCATTTCACGTGCCAGCTGCCGGCGGCGATATCCGCCCAGCGGCCGCCCTTTGAAAGTGATCTGACCCTCCGCGGGTCGCTTCAGGCCGGCCAACAGATCGAGCAGGGTGGTTTTGCCGCAGCCGTTGGGACCCAGCAATCCATAAAAACGGCCGCCGGCCAGGGATAGGGAGAGTCCCTCCAAAACCCGGCCGCGCGAATAGCCGAAACAGATCCCGGAGAGCTCGAGGATGGGGGCGCTGATATTCAAAAGACCTGCTCCCGTTGGCGTTGGCGAAAGATGTAGCAGAAGAAGGGTCCCCCCACGAGGGCCGTTAGAACGCCGATGGGGATTTCCTGGGGCAGGACGGCCCGGGTCAGCGTATCGGCGGCCAGCAGCAGCAGAGCGCCGGCCAGCAGCGAGGCCGGCAGCAGGCAACGGTTATCGGGCCCCACCAGCATACGCATGAGATGGGGCACAAGCAGCCCGACAAAACCGATAATGCCGGATACGGCCACGCACACCGCCGCCACTAGAGAGGCTGTCATCAAAAGAACCAGGGTCACGCGCTGAAAGTCGACGCCCAGGGCGGCGGCCGGCCGCTCGCCCAGGGCCAGGAGGTTTAAATCCCTGGCAAAATAAGTACACACCGCGGCCCCTATAATGACCGCAATCATCACCAGAATGACGTCGGCCCAGGTGCGGGCTGCGAAACTGCCCATAAGCCAGAAAATGATCACGCTGACCTGCTCGTCGGCCACATATTTGATGAAACTGAGGCCGGCCGAAAGAATGGCCGCCACGATAATGCCGGACAAAATCAGGTTGGTGGAGGAGAGGCCGCTGCCGTCGTTGGATAGATAAATGACCAGAAAAAGGGTCGCCACTGCCCCCCCGAAGGCCAGCAAGGGGATCGAAAAGGTGGTAAACAGATGCATATTGAGCAGCAGGGCCACCGAGGCGCCGAAGGCCGCTCCGGCCGAAACCCCCAGGGTATAGGGATCGGCCAGCGGATTGAGCAGAATGCCCTGGAAAACGACCCCCGACATGGCCAGACCGGCGCCGACTAAAACCGATGACAGGATACGGGGCAGGCGTACCTCGGTAACGACCGCCGTCCAGACGGGATCGTAAGGCGCCAGCCAGGCCGGCTGGTCGAAAAGGCTTCCGGCCATGATTTGGATCACGGCCGGGAAAGGCAGGCGGATGTACCCCAGAGAGGCAGCCGCTACCACTGAAGCGACCAAAGCGATCAGCAGGCCGCCAATGACCCCGCGCGCCGGGGTCGGCCGCCGGCCATCGCCGCCGTGGGTCTCGGGAGTGTTTTTGGTGCCGGTGGTTTGAATGGGGGGCATGACGATTCCCATCGGGGCGACCCGGCCGTCATCGGCCCAAGCCGTCCGATGGGTCTCCTTTTTCGTTTAGGCCTGCAGGTTCCCCGTTGCTTTGGGACCCGGGGAGGGGCGCAAGGCCGGACTAGAAATGACGCAATGGTCCGCCGACATGGTCGACCCAGATGTCGACAAATTCATCGAATTCGGCGGTACCTTTCATAACAGGCACACATGTGATGCCGGCCTTGGTCAATATGGATTTCCAGGAGTCGTCTTCATCCCCGGCCATGTCGTTCTTGGCATGGTCCCCGGCCACGGACATGAAGGGCATCAGGTAGGCCTTTTTGATCTTCTTCTTAAGCAGCAGTTCCTGGATGAGGCCCACTTCAGGATAGCCTTCCACCGTGCCCACGAAGATGTTGGGATCCTTGAGCTGGAGCTGGAACATCAGGGCGGCGTAAAACGCATTGGACGGATGGTGGGTCCCATGCCCCATGAGCACGACCGCCTCATCTTTTTTACGTTCTTGGGGAATGGTGGCCAGAACCGCATCCACAACGCGTTCCATATCTTCCTGGGTGGCCAAGAGAGGATAGGCCAGAATGACGCGCTCGAAACCGCCCATAATTTTGAAAGCCCCCACCGAGCGCCTCAAATCGTGGTATTCGGACCCGCCGATGGTGTGCAGGGAAGCCACGGCCACATGGGTAAATTTTTCATCGCGCATCTTGGCCAGGGCCACCTCTGGCGAATCCAGCATCTTACCCTGCTTGGCCAGTTTATCCCGGATGATGTGGGATGTGTAGGCCCAGCGGACCGGAATATCAGGATACGCTTTTTTGACTTTCCGATCGATGTTTTCAAAGGACACCTGGGCCGAGTCTTCACTGGATCCAAACGCCACCAGCAGGATACCGACCTTCTTGTCGTGCTTTGCACCATGTCCCCCGCTGGCCATGGCTACCGTCGTCAGAAACAAGACCATCATCAGTGCTGCAACGACCCCGAACCATCTTCTGTTCAACATCTCAATCTCCTCGCTTAAGAAAAAGGGTTAGCAGTAGGGGCGCCCTTTTATGGACGCATCGCGGTCGTGGCCCACCCGGTAGATCTCGAGGATCGGGGGCATTAAAAAAGCCCTTCAAGCGAATCGGCTTGAAGGGCTGCACCCAGCTTTCTTGGCCCTGTATGTTGAAATCTATCGGCTGCCACTGTCGATAGCAATCCGCAAAGGCAGAATCCGATCGGCAAGGCAGGTCTTCTGGCTCCCGGATCCTTCTACCTCCCAACCCTTCCCGCAGGTGGTATCCCCGCAGTGGATGTGTCAGGTTTCGTCCCCGGTTACAGCGGCGGGACCGCTCCCGAATTGCACGGGATTTCCTATTAGGCCCAAGGGCACCTTGCTGGCCCCTACCTATGGGAACCCCTGCGCCTTGTCAAGACGGATTTGCCTCGCTTCGGGAACAGTGCCGGGCATAATACCCTTCTTGAAAAGCCGCAGTGTTTGTGCGATAGGATGACCTTTTTAGATTGGCCGTGCGCATCTATCGGACCTGAAATCGAAACATTGCCCCGGGGCAGGCGCTATCAACCTTCGACGGACAACCGATCTGACGCGTCCGCCGTTTGTATGCGTGGAGACATGATCGCGGATGATGAAGACCAAACTTAAAGAGATCGTGCAGGCGGCTGCGCAGCAGGCCCACGACGAAAGCCTCCTGCCGTCTGGTGACTTCCCGGCATTCGACATCGAAGAACCTAAAAATGAAACCCACGGCGATTTTTCCACCAATCTGGCCATGGTCATGGCCAAAACCCAGAAGATGCCTCCCCGCAAGATTGCGGAAATCCTCAAGCCTTATCTTGAGCGCGGCGCAGACTGGATCCTGAAAACCGACATTGCCGGTCCCGGCTTCATCAATTTTTTTGTTGCCCCCGGCGCCTGGGCGCCCGTCCTGGAAACCATTCATGCCGCCAACGATCGTTATGGTTCTTCCAACATGGGGGCGGGGCAAGCCATCCAGGTGGAATTCGTCAGTTCCAACCCCACCGGTCCGCTGCACGTCGGTCACGGGCGGGGGGCGGCGGTCGGCGACAGCGTGGCCCGCATCCTGGCCTTCGCCGGCTACGAAGTGCAACGTGAATACTATATCAATGATTCGGGCCGCCAGATTCGCACCCTGGGATTGTCCGTGCTTTTGCGCTACCGGGCGCTGCTCGGCGAAACCGTCGATTTCCCCGAAACCTGCTACCAGGGCGGCTATATCGAAGACCTGGCCCGTGATGTGAAGGCGCAGCACGGCAATCAGCTGCTCGCCAAAGATGAAGATGACGCCGTCACCATCTGCGCGCGTCATGCCGCCGGCCTGATTATCGAAGGCATCCGGCAGGACCTGCTGGATTTCGGGGTTTCTTTCGATCAGTGGTTCAGTGAACAAAGTCTCTATGACAAAGGAAGGGTGGCCGCCTGCATTGCCGCCCTGGAGGACCGCCAGCTGGTCTATGCGCATGAGGGCGCCCTATGGTTTAAAAGCACCGCTTTCGGGGATGAAAAAGACCGGGTGGTGGTGCGCAACAACGGCATCACGACCTATTTCGCTTCAGACATCGCCTACCATCAGGAAAAATTCGAACGGGGATTTGATCGGGTGATCGATGTCTGGGGCGCCGATCACCATGGTTATATCCCCCGCATGAAAGCGGCCGTGGAAGCTTCCGGCACCCCACCGGAACGCTTCCAGGTGATTCTGGTACAGTTGGTCAATTTGCTGCGGGGGGGCGTCCCGGTGGCCATGTCCACACGGGCGGGCGAATTCGTCACCCTGCAGGATGTGGTCAATGAGGTGGGACGCGATGCGGCCCGTTTTATCTTTTTGACCCGCCACTACGACAGTACGCTGGACTTCGACCTCGAGCTGGCCAAGCAGAAATCCAACGACAATCCGGTCTATTATGTCCAATATGTGCACGCCCGCATTGCCAGCATCTGTCGCAAGGCGGCGATTGAAGATGGCCACGCACCGCTGGACCGGCAGGCCCTGGCCGCGCTGACCACCCCGGAAGACATCCAGCTGATCAAACAGCTGAACCGTTATCCGGAGATCATCGAAACCAGTGCCCGCTTTATGGAACCGCACCGGGTGAGCTTTTACCTGATGACCCTTGCCGGCGCCTTTCATTCTTATTATAACCGGCAACGCGTATTGACCGACAACCCGGTCACGACCAAGGGCCGCCTGTATCTGGTGACGGCTGTTCAGAAGGTCATCCGCAACGGATTGTCCCTTTTGGGTGTTTCCGCCCCGGAGCGCATGTGAGGCACCGACGGACAGGCGGTAGCACCCCGAGCGTCTTCTAAGCTGGTCAGGCGAGCCGAAACGCACCATGGCGAAAACCAAAACCCGCAAACCTAAACCAGTCTGGCAGCTTTCCCGCCGGGGGCTTTGCGGCGGTGTGGCGCTGGTGATTGCGGCATGTGCCTGGACCTTTTTTCTGGGCGTTCTGGTGGGCCGGGGCACCGCGCCCGTTCGCTTCGACCTGGAAAAACTGAACCAGGATCTGCAGGCCCTTCAGGGCAAGGTGCAGCAGCAGCAGGCCCGGCAGCTGCAAACCTATTCCGCCGCCGTTGAAAACAAGTCTGATCTGGATTTCTATGAGGATTTGAAACAGTCCGGCGAGAATTTGGGCGTCACCCCCCAACTGACGCGCCGTCCGCCCCAGCCGAGCCCCGGGCTGGACCCGGGCCGGGGCTCCGAAGCACAGATCGCCCAATTACCTGCCGCGGTGCCGGTAAAAAAACGCCTCGCCGGCCTGCAGCCCAAAAATAAAGCCGGCGGCCTGCAGCCCCCTGCGCAGACGAAGTCGGCGGCCCAAGCCCCCTCGACAGCCGCGGCTGGCGCGCTGACACTGCAGGTGGCCGCCTTGCGGGATCAAAAAACCGCCGATGAAATGGTGGCGCGCCTGCGCAGGGATGGCTTCCGTGCGAACCGCAAGGGGGTCGCCATTTCCGGCCAGGGCATCTGGTATCGGGTTCAAGTGGGGCGGTTCAGTGACCGCCAGCAGGCCGCCCAAACCATGCGCGCCCTGAAAGCCAAGGGGTTGAAACCTATCCTGGTATCGCGATAGATCGGCCGGCCAAGAAACCGGCGCCGAACCATACCGATGGGCGCTTGCCAGGTCTCAAACCAGCGGTTTAGCGAAACCGCCAGGGAAAATAACCCATGAAAATCACCCGTGAAGAAGTTCGACATGTGGCCGGTCTGGCCCGCCTTGACCTGGACGAGGCCGTTCTGGATACGATGGCCGAGCAGTTGGGCCACATCCTGGCCTACATGGACACGCTCAATCGTGTCGATACCGAGGGTGTCGCCCCTACGGCCCACGCCGTTTCCTTGACCACGCCCTTGCGGCCCGATGAACACAGCCCCCATCTGGACCGTGAGGCCGCCCTGGCCAACGCACCGGAACGGGACGAAGCCAATTTTATCGTGCCGCGGGTCATCCGATGACCTCTCCCCATGGGGCGGCTGGATCGCGACCCCGCAATCGATTCCGCTGGGCCCGGTCAGGCCGGACAGGCCGGAGGCGATGCGGCAATCAATGCAAGGATCCATCGCTGCGATCGGTGTCGGGTCGCTTCCGGAATGACGTCCATGGGTTTCGGTTGTGCGGAAGCCCGGCGGCAGGGCATCCCTGCGGCCAGGTCCGGATATCGACCTCCAAGATTACCCACGCCATAGAAAGTTAACGGATGAGCCTGTACCATCTCACCATTGAAGAAGCCCATCGGCAGCTGGTCCGCGGCGACCTGAGCGCCGTCACGCTGACCCGGGCCGTGCTCGCGCGCATCGCCGATCTGGAACCGCGCATCGATGCCTACCTTACCCTCGACAGCGAGGGCGCCCTACAACAGGCGGCCGCCGCCGACCGGAAAATCGCCCGGGGGGCAATAACCCCCCTGACCGGTATCCCGCTGGGGATCAAGGATGTTATCTGCACCCGGGGCCTGCGCACCACCTGCGGATCCCGTCTGCTGGAAAACTTCATTCCGCCCTACGACGCCGCGGTCATGGAAAGACTGCGCGCAGCCGGCGCGGTCATTCTCGGCAAGCTCAACATGGACGAATTCGCCATGGGCTCTTCCACCGAGAACTCGGCCTATAAGGTCACCCGCAATCCCTGGAACCTGGATCACATCCCGGGCGGTTCCAGCGGTGGTTCGGCGGCCGCGGTGGCCGCCGGCATGTGCCTGGGGGCGCTGGGCTCCGATACCGGCGGATCCATCCGGCAGCCGGCGGCCCATTGCGGGGTGGTCGGCCTAAAGCCCACCTACGGCCGTGTCTCGCGCTACGGGCTGGTGGCCTTTGCCTCTTCCCTCGACCAGATCGGCCCGATGGGTCGCTCCGTCAGGGATTGTGCCCTGATCATGAATGCCATCAGCGGGCACGATCCGCGGGATTCCACATCGGTACCCGAGCCGGTACCGGATTTCCGGCGCCTGGAGGAAAACGGCTTCGCGGGTTTACGGGTGGGGTTGCCGGTGGAATATCACCAGGCCGAGGGGCTCGATCCGGATGTCGGTAACGCCATGACCGAAGCCATCGCTACCGCTCAATCCTTGGGCGCCGAAACCGTGGAGGTGTCCCTGCCGCATACCGCCTATGCGGTCGCAGCCTATTATATCATTGCCCCCTGTGAAGCGAGCTCCAACCTGGCCCGCTACGATGGGGTGCGCTTCGGTGTGCGCAGCGAAAAGCCTGCCGACCTGTTGGACATGTTCCGGCAGACCCGCACGGCCGGGTTCGGTGCCGAAGTCCAGCGTCGCATCATTCTGGGAACCTATGCCC
>JASFFM010000114.1:0-10676 GCA_050124295.1 Desulfobacterales bacterium
TCTTGGGTGATGCCTACATAACGTTTTCCGGTTTCACCTTTAAGCACATAAACAGTTATCATAACGGGCCTCCCAAATATCGCCGCCGACCCATAAAAAGCAAAAAGGCACTTGCAATGCAAGTGCCTTTGAGATCTATCTATTGGTCGGGGCGAGAGGATTTGAACCTCCGACCCCTTGAACCCCATTCAAGTGCGCTACCAGACTGCGCTACGCCCCGACGCAAAGGGGCTGTTTAGCATTTCACCCGGGGGCTGTCAACTGGAGAATCGGTCTTTCCTGACCCCCAAGGCGGCTGTAGAGAGGTTGGCACCATTCGCGCTTCAGGCGCCATCAGGGTGTGAGGCTGGCAGCCCAACACACCGGCCCAAAACAATTTGGGTTCAAGATAGGCCCCGGGAATAAGGAACAAGATGACCTTCGATGATTCATCCGCCCGCATAGGCCGCGCCATTCGGCCGCCGCGTCTTAAGGCCGGCGATACCATCGGCATCGCAGCCCCGGCCGGTCCCTTTGAAACCGATCTTTTCGATCAGGGCATGGATGTCCTTCGCAACATGGGCTTCAAGGTGCATATCCCCGAGGCCATTTATCAGCGGGAAGGCTTTTTGGCCGGTCCGGACAAGGCGCGCGCGCAGGTAATCAATACATTGTTTGCCGACCGTGCCATTCAGGGCATTGTTTGCGCCCGCGGCGGGTATGGATCAACACGCGTTCTGCCTCATCTGGATTGGGATACGGTACGTTGCCACCCGAAGATATTTGTCGGCTTCAGCGACATTACCGTATTGCACTGCGCCCTTCTCCGTCAGACGGGCCTGGTGACCTTTCATGGTCCCATGGGAACGACCCTGGCAAAGATGACCGCAGATTCACTGACCACGATGAGGCAGGTGCTGATGGGGGATAGGCCCCTATCTTTGGTGCCGCCCGGTGGGTTCAGCTTGTGTTCGGGAGAGGCCACCGGCATGGTTGCGGGGGGAAATCTGGCCACCCTTTGCCATCTCGTGGGCACCCCGTATCAGCCCGCTTTCAGGGGACAGATCCTTTTTCTGGAAGACGTGACCGAAGCCCCCTACCGGATCGATCGCATGCTGATGCAAATGACGCTGGCGGGCTGCTTTGAAGGCCTGGCCGGACTGGTGCTGGGGCACTTCGAAAAATGCGGTGCCGTTGGAGCGATCCATGAGGTCTTCCGGCGGGTCTTCGAACCGCTGGGAATTCCCGTCGTGGGCGGATTCCCCATCGGTCATGGGGAAGAAAACGCCACCCTGCCCATCGGGGTCGCAGCCCGGCTGACGACTCGGCCGCCGCAGATAACTTATCTGGATGCCGCCACGACCTAACAAGGTTTCAAGGGCCAAGGCTTTAAGCGATAAACCATAATCTTTCATGATCAAACCTGGCATCCCGGGGCCGTTTTTGCCAACCGTCGGGTTTACCCTAAAATGCTTACCTCGGAGAACCCAATTACTTCTCAGCAGGTGCTTCCATGCCCCCGTCTTCGCTTCCCAATGAATCCATTGTGCATCAGCTGATGCAGCAGGCCCTTGATGAAGGTGTGTTTCCCGGCGCTGTTCTTCTGGTGGCCCGTGAGGGAAACATTCTTCTTCACCGGGCATGGGGGACTGCCGATCTGTTCTCGGCGCGGCCTGTGGGGCTGGACACGGTCTTTGATCTGGCATCGCTCACCAAACCGCTGGCCACCGCGCTGGCTGTGATGCGCCTGGTCGAGACCGGTCGATTGGTGTTGGATACCCCCATGGCCGCCATACTGCCGACGATCTCGGCGCGCGACAAGGCCCGTGTGACCGTGCGGCATTTGCTGAGCCATTGTTCGGGCTGGCCGGCCTGGCAGCCCTATTTTGAGCGGCTTCGCGAACACCCGGCCGAAGCGCGCCGCCCTCTGTTGACGCAGTACCTGGCCGATGAACCGTTGGTGGCCAAGCCGGGGATGGTTCATCTCTACAGCGATCTGGACTTTCTGGCCCTGGGCCTGTTGGTGGAGGCGTGCACGGGTGTGGCGTTGGACCGCTATGTGCGGCAGGAAATCTACCGGCCGCTGGGGATCGAGGATCTTTTTTTCAATCCCCTGGACGCTGCGCATGTTTTAAACGGAGTGGCTGGCCACGCCGGCCTGTTCGGCACGGCTGCCGCGGTTTATGCGCTTCTGGAGTCCCTTTTGGCAAGTTATTATAAGGAGGCGTTAGCGGTACCGTTCTCCTCCCATCTGGTGCGCACTTTTTGGACGCGGGCACGCGGCAGCACGTGGGCGCTCGGGTTCGACAGCCCTTCGCGGCCGACTTCCAGCAGTGGACAATATTTCTCCGCCAACAGCATCGGCCACCTCGGCTTTACGGGAACCTCTTTTTGGACGGATATCGAGCGTCGGATTACCATCGTCTTGCTGACCAATCGCATTCACCCCTCCCGATCCAATGAACTAATCCGTATCTATCGTCCCCGGATTCATGATGCCGTCATGCGCGATTTGCTGGACGACGCATGAATCCATCCCTTCGCGCGGCGCCACGGAGATGGACGCGTCTGGCTCGCCGGGCTTGGAAAACCGCGCTATCTTTCGATAATTACGCTTGTAACCAACCGAAATTTTTGCTATCTATTAAGGGTTGCAATTAAATTTCGTAAAAAAAGATACGGGTATAAAAGCTGCCGCGGCGGGGGGAAAATCGCAACCGCCTTAACATTTGAGCGTTTCAGGCCGCCCCGTAAGACGGGGTGGTAAAAAGGTGAGCCATGAATCTGTTATTTGACGGTATCTTGGGCGTTTTCTCCAGTGATCTGGCAATCGACCTGGGTACAGCGAATACGCTGGTCTATGTCAAAGGCAAGGGGATTGTCCTCAATGAACCTTCCGTGGTGGCCGTGAGCACAGACCACCGGTCCAAAAACCGGGTGCTGGCCGTTGGCCAGGAGGCGCGCAATATGCTGGGTAAGACCCCGGGGAACATCGTGGCCATCCGACCAATGCGGGACGGTGTGATCGCCGACTTCGAGGTGACCGAGGCCATGCTGCGCTATTTTATCCGCAAGGTGCACAACCGCCGCTCATTTATCCGGCCCCGGATTATCATTGCGGTGCCCTCCGGTATTACACAGGTTGAAAAGCGTGCCGTGCGGGAATCGGCGGAGTCTGCCGGAGCGCGCGAGGTGTTCCTGATCGAGGAGCCCATGGCCGCCGCAATCGGGGCCAATTTGCCCATTACCGAGCCCACCTGCAACATGGTGGTGGACATTGGGGGCGGGACCACCGAAGTGGCGGTAATCTCCCTGGCCGGCATCGTTTACAGCATGTCCGTGCGTGTGGCCGGAGATAAAATGGACCAGGCCATTATCCAGTACATCAAACGCAAGTATAACTTGTTGATCGGCGAGCGGACGGCCGAATCGATCAAGACCACCATCGGCAACGCCTATCCGGACCCCCAGAATCTGGAGACCATGGAAGTCAAGGGGCGGGATCTGGCTTCCGGTATTCCCAAAATTTTGTCCATCGATTCCGAAGAGGTGCGCGTGGCCATATCCGAACAGATCGATGCCATTGTGGAGGCCGTCAAAATCGCCCTCGAACAAACTCCCCCGGAACTGGCGGCCGACATTGTCGACCGCGGGATCGTGGTCACGGGGGGAGGCGCCTTGCTGAAGAATCTGGACAAGCTGCTGCGCGAGGAAACCAGCCTGCCGATCATTGTGGCCGACGACCCCCTGTCCACCGTGGCCCTGGGGTCGGGACAAACGTTGGACAGCATTGAGACGCTGAAGCGCGTCATCATTACGTAACCTTCATGTTTTCAAAAAAGACGGTGGTGATCATCGGCGTATTCTTTTTGATCGTCGCCAATATCCTGATTCTGTCCGTTATCAGCCAGCGCTATCCGACTTCCGGTCCCGGTGGTTTTACCATTTCCGTGCTGGCCCCCTTCCAGGAGGCGGTCGCCGACTCGGCCCGCTTTTTCAAGGGCCTCTGGCGCCACTATTTCCATCTGGTGTTCGTATCGCAGGAAAACGATCAACTGAAAAAGCAATTGGCACGGGCCCATGAGATGAAGAACGAATGGGTTGAGGCCCGGCTGGCCAACGACCGCATGCGGCGCTTGATGGATATCGGCAAGGGCTTCTCCCAGGATCTGGTTTATGCCGAGGTCATCGGACGTGACCCCACGGCTTGGTTCAAGACGGTGATTATCAACAAGGGCGCCAAGGACTACGTTCGCGTCGGCATGCCGGTCGTGGTGCCCGAAGGGATCGTCGGGCAGATCGTGGATGTATCTGGTGGTTTTGCCAAAGTGCTGCTGATTGTCGATCAGAACAGCGCCGTGGATGCACTGGTGCAGCGCACCCGTGCGCGGGGGCTCCTGAAAGGAGAGTTTGCGGATCAATGCCGGCTGGAATTCGTGTTGCGCAAAGAGGATGTGCAGGTCGGCGACACGATCGTCTCCTCCGGGCTGGACAACGTTTTTCCCAAAGGGCTGCGCATCGGGGAGATAAAGGAAGTCTCTGGCGAAACCAGTGAGATGTTCCACACGATCACCGTCGCGCCCTATGTGGACTTCGAAAAACTGGAAGAGCTCCTGGTGTTGCGCTCGCCGAACCCCTTCCCCGAGGGGGCTGACAGGTGACCTATCTTTTTCATATTATGGTTTGTATGACGTTGGTCATTTTTCAAACGGCCGTCAAACCTCAGGTGCCGCTTTTATCCGGGGTCTATGATCTTTTAACGGCCTATGTGATCTATCTGGGCCTTTTTCACCGGGTGCGTGAAATTCTGCCGATCATTATCATCTCCGGTTTCGTCATGGATACGATTTCCGGCGGCCCCATGGGGCTTTTTCTGACCACCTATCTCTGGATCTTCTTGCTGACCCGCTGGACAACGCGTCTGATTCACGGGGACAATCTCGTTTTGCGGTTTTTTGTCGTGGCCTTCGGCGTTGTTATTCAGACCGGTGTCTACATCGGCACCACGCTCCTGTTCGGCAAGGCGACGCTTTTCCCGGACCCCACGCTGGATGTTGCCCTGACCCAGACCCTTTGGGCTCTATGGACGGGCGCCATTCTGATAACCCTATTCCGACAGGGCCATGCCATTTGGGAGCGGCTGTTAAACGCCTATTTTGTCCGCGAGTCAGCGCAACGGAGTTGAGAGGCGCACCTGGCCAAGAAACGGCTTTTGGAGATCGACGGATGTTGAAAGACGTAACATGTCCAAATACTTGAAAACCGTTGACAGTGAATGGTTCCGACAACGCCTAACCATGGTCATGCTCTGCGTGACCGTGGCGGCCCTGATCCTTATCATGCGGCTGGTCTATCTGCAGATTATCAAGGGTCAGGAATACCGCCGCCTGTCGCTCAACAACAGCATCCGCCTGCAGAGCATTGATGCGCCCCGGGGGCTGATCTTCGATCGTCATGGCAATCTTCTGGTGGATAATCGCCCCTCCTTCGATCTTTATATCAGTCTAAAAGATGCCCGACCGGTAGATGAAACCCTGGCGCGGCTCGCCGGGCATGCCTCTTTGCCGATGGACGCACTGGTGGAAAAAGTTGCCCATGTGAGGGGCGGCGCCTACTACCAGCCCCAGTTGTTGAAACGCGATATTGGCCGCAATTCTCTAGCTGCCGTGGCTTCCCGCCGATACGACCTGCCCGGCATCGATATCCAAGTCCAGCGGCTGCGGAACTACATCCAGAGTGGACGGGCCGCCCACCTTCTGGGTTATATCGGCGAGATCAATACCAAGGAACTTCAGCAGAAAAAAAATGCCGATTGTCGCCCTGGAGACCTGATCGGTAAATTTGGCATTGAAAAATCGCTGGAAAAGTATCTGCGGGGGGAACGCGGGGGCCGTCAGGTGGAGGTCAATGCCAACGGACAGGTGGTAAAGGTGCTGCAAACGGTGCCAGCCCGCAACGGGCACAATGTGTTTCTCACCATCGACAGTCGGTTGCAGCAGCGGGCCGAGGAACTTCTGGTGGGCAAGGCCGGGGCGGTGGTTGCCCTAGATTCGACATCCGGTGAAATCCTGGCCCTGGCCAGCAGCCCGGCCTTTGATCAAAATGATTTTATCACCGGACTGAGCACCGAGAAATGGCGTGCGCTGATCGAGAATCCGGACCGCCCCTTAAACAACAAAGCGATCCAGGGCGAATACCCGCCAGCTTCGACCTATAAGATCCTCACGGCCTTGGCCGGCCTGCAGGAGGGGGTCATCGATGCCAATGAGATCATATTCTGCCCTGGCCATTACCGCTTCGGCAGGCGCAACTACCGTTGCTGGCGGCGCGGGGGACACGGCCCGGTCGATCTGAACAAGGCCATCGCCCAGTCCTGCGATGTTTATTTTTATCAGGTTGGTCAGCGGCTGGGGATCGACCGTCTGGCCTGGTATGCCAAAGCCGCCGGCCTGGGCGCGGCAACCGGGATCGAGCTGGATCACGAGAGCAAGGGACTGATACCGACGGCCGCCTGGAAGAAAAAGCGCACCGGCATCGCATGGCAACCCGGCGAGACCCTTTCCGTGGCTATCGGCCAGGGCTTTAATCTGGTCACCCCGCTGCAAATGGCGGTTTTTACCGCTGCCGTTGCCAATGGGGGTGTCCGCTATCGACCAACCCTGGTCAAGCGGGTGGTCACCTGGGACGGCAACATCCTGCGCGAATCATCGCCCTTGGTCGCCGGGCGCCTGCCAGTGTCTGAGGAGACCCTGGCGCTGGCCCAAAAAGGCATGTGGGAAGTGGTGCAGGGCGAGCGCGGCACGGCACGGATTGCCCGGCTGAAGAACATCGATATCAGTGGCAAAACAGGAACGGCGCAGGTTGTGAGCCGGGAAAAAATCGAAGAGAGTGAAGAAGCGGCCAACACCCATAAATATAAAGATCATGCCTGGTTTGTGGCCTATGCGCCTTCCGATAACCCCCGGCTGGCTATTGCCGTGATTGTGGAGCACGGCGAGCATGGATCCAGTGCGGCGGCGCCGGTCGCCAAGGAGATGATCAAAACCTATCTCATGGAAGCGCAACCGGCACCGGTGATGGCCGTCGGCGGAGGTGGATCGAACAATGGTTGATCGCCGCTACCTGACCTATTTTGACTGGGGCCTGATGGCCCTGACCTGCCTGCTGGCCTCAATCGGGCTTCTGACCCTTTACAGTGCCGTTCGGGCGGGGGTGCCGACGCCCCAGGAAACGCTTTTCACCAAACAATTAGTATGGTACGGCATCGGCCTTACAGCTATGCTGATCTGCCTTTTATTCAGTTATAAACTGATGGAGCGTTATGCCTGGCTGATCTACGGCGGCACCGTTGCCATGTTGCTGTGGGTCATATTCTTCGGACGCTATATCGGCGGTTCCCGTCGCTGGATTGTGCTGGGACCGGTGTCGCTGCAGCCTTCGGAATTTGCCAAGATCGCCGTGATCATTATTCTGGCCCGCTACTACGCCAAATTTGTGTCCGGTCGCGGATTCACCCTGCAAGGGCTCCTGCCCCCGGTGCTCATGACCCTGGTCCCTTTTCTGCTCATCGTCCGCCAGCCCGATTTGGGCACGGCCGGCCTGATCGGGTTGATTGCGGCATCCATGACGCTGTTTGTCAAAATCGAAAAGCGCACCCTGCTCATTATTTTCGGTAGCGGCATGGCCATGGCTTTGCCCATGTGGTTTTTTTTTCTGAAAGAATACCAACGGCAGCGCATTCTCACCTTTATTGATCCCGACCGCGACCCTCTGGGGGCCGGATATCACATTATCCAATCCAAGATCGCGATCGGCTCCGGATTTTTAACCGGTAAAGGATTTCTGGAAGGCACGCAAAATGCCCTCTCCTTCCTGCCGGAGCAGCATACCGATTTTATTTTTTCCGTGTTGGCCGAGGAGTGGGGCTTCATGGGCGCCGTCATTCTTATTTTCACCTTTCTGGTGTTCATCTTCTGGGCGCTGAATATTGCCTACAGCTGTCGTGACCCCTTTGGGACCATTCTGGCCGTGGGGATCACGGCCATGATTGCCTGGCAGGCCGTGATCAATATGGGCATGGTGATGGGGCTGATGCCGGTGGTGGGGGTTCCCCTGCCGTTTATCAGCTACGGTGGCTCATCCCTCCTGACGACGATGGTGTGCGTCGGTATCTTGTTGAATATCAGTATGCGTCGGTTTATGATCGAATAAATCCTGACGGTTTCGTAATACGTCCGCAATCGGGGCGACGTGAATCCTTGGCCCTCGGGGCGTACGGGAATTTCGCCATCCTCATCGGGATTCGCAAGCTGCAGGGCCAAGGTAATCGGAAACCGTCTGCAAGGTGACTTTTTACGAACCGATCAAACCCGGATGTTGCCAAAAATTGTGGCCAGTGAATTTAAACCATTGATCATTCGCTATCCATCTGACACCAATCTGGAGTGGACACTATGAAAAAAAGGACAGAAAAAGAAAGGCATGCGGATTCCATCAGTACGCTGCTTGGGGAAGATGCACGGATTGAAGGCCATCTCGATTTTGGGGGCACCCTGCGGCTGGACGGGAAACTGGAAGGAACCCTGACCGGACGCAACGGGACGCTGATCATCGGTGAGAATGCCGTTTTGAAAGCCGACATTACCGTTAAAAATGCTGTTATCATGGGCACTGTCACCGGCACGGTGGAGGCCCTGGAAAAAATTGAGCTCTATCCGCCGGCCAAGATCGACGGCGATATTACGGCGCCCAAGGTCACGATCGAGGCCGGAGCCCTCCTCAATGGGAAATGCCTCATGGAGGCCCCCGGCGGCAAACAAACGAAGGCCTCCCCCCCCGCCGCACCCAAAGCCTCCGCACCACCGTCGGACAACCGCGAAGACTGAAAAAAACTTTTGACAACGCGCGATGACTGATGCTATAGCACGCCGGAGTAAAAAGGTGCCCGGAGGAATCTGAACAAAACGTAATCGTAAGTAATTCTTAAATATTTTTTCTATGGAGGGGCTCGACATGATTCTTTCTGGTTTAGACCGGAAACGCTTTGCTGTGCCTGCACTATCCCTATCCTTCCTTTTGCTTGCTCTAAGCGGCGAAGCCTTCGCCGCGAATATTACGGTCATTCCCAACTGGACGACCTTCATTCAAGCCGCCAATTTCATCATCCTGGTATTTATTCTCAACATGATCCTTTATCGTCCTATCCGAAACATTCTCATCAAGCGCAAAGAAAAAATGGAAGGCCTCGAGCAGACGGTCGAGAACGCCACCACGGATCTTGTCGATAAGGAAAACACCTACGCATCCGGCATCCGAGAAGCCCGCAAAAAAGGGCTGCAAGAGAAGGATATGTTGGTCAATGCGGCCACTGAAGAGGAAAAAGCCATCATCGATAAGATCAATGCCGATGCCCTGGCCGAACTCAATGCCATCAAAGCCAAAGTGGCCCAGGAGGCCGAATCGGCGAGGGAGGCCTTGTTAAAGGACGTCGATACGTTTGCCAATGAAATCGGGGTCAAAATATTGGGGAGGGCTGTTTGATGAAGATTCCTTGTTTGGGCAATCGGCACCGCATTCCAACCATTCAGATTCTAATGGTGGTCGTCTTGGCGGTGTTGCTGGTTTTTGCAGTCGGACCGGTAATGGGTTCATCCGGCGGAAGCGAAGGCGCGGGGGAAGCCGAACACGCCGCCGAGGGTGGTGGTCATGGCAAAGGCTGGGTCAGCACGGATACCTATCGTCTTTTGCATTTTATTGTTCTGGCCGGCGGGTTGTTTTTGTTGTTGCGCAAGCCGGTGGCCCAGGCCCTCGGTGCCCGGGTCCAAGGTATTGAAGATCAGTTGAATGCCCTGGAAGCGCAGAAAGCCGAGGCGGAGCAGAAGCTGGCCGAGTACAACCAGAAATTTGCCCAGTTGGAAAAAGCTTCGGAGGACATCGTTAAGGAATACGTGCGCCAGGGCGAAGAAGCCAAGGTACGTATTCTCAAGGAGGCCGAGACCGCCGCGGAAAAACTGAAAATCCAGGCCCAGAAGAATATCGAAAGCGAGATCCAGCGCGCCAAGGCCCGGTTGCAGGAAGAAATTCTCGACAAGGCATTAGCCAAAGCGGAAGCGCTCATCAAGGATAAGGTCAATGCGGACGATCAGGAGAAACTTGTTGATGAATATCTAGCCAAGGTGGTGGCATCGTGAAGAATCTTTCAATCGCAAGGCGTTATGCCAAAGCACTTCTTTTGATCGGCAAGGAGGACGGCCAAGCGGAAACCTACCGCGAGGAACTCGAAGGCTTATCCCGGCTGATTGCGGGCGAACCGGATCTGGGCCGTGCCATCAACAACCCGCTTTACAATGCTGCCGACCGACGCCAGGTGTTGGCGGCGGTGATTCAGAAGCTCAGCCTCTCTAAGGTCATAGAGTCCTTTCTGTACCTGCTGTTTGAAAAGGGGCGGTTCGGATTTCTGGAGAGCGTCAATGACTTCTATCAAAAGCTGGCCGACGACTTGAAGGGCATAGCCCGTGCCAGCCTGGTATCAGCGACCGAACTGGGAGATGATACCGTCGAAAAGATCCGCGCGGCCCTGTCCCAACGGACAGGTAAAGATATCATTCTGGACGTGCAACAGGATCCCGAGCTGATCGGAGGGATTGTGACCAAGATCGGCGACCTCGTACTGGACGGAAGCATCAAGACGCAATTGG
>JASFFM010000115.1:0-10675 GCA_050124295.1 Desulfobacterales bacterium
CGCGGTAGGCGTGCCACGGCAAGCGAATGCTAAGGCCGCATAGGGATGCCGCGGGCTTGCCCGCCGGGTGCAAAGGGTATGCGCTGCGTTGTGAAATGCGCCGCTTACAAGCGGTTGCCGGACCCATTTAGCGCGACCTTTGTTTAAGACAGGGAACCAATGCATCCCAACAAATGGGCCTCATTATTTTCACGTAACGTTCGGACGAAGTGGCCTTCCGGAATCGCAGCGCAGTGCCGATCGTTTATCTCAGTTTACCCTAATCGCGTGTAAGGGCTCACCATCCATGATGGTCCGGATCGTGCGCGACATTTTAACCGTGTCATACGGCTTCTGAATAAACCCCTTGCACCCTCTCTCGATCAGAGCCGCTACCTGATCGGTACTGCTGTAGCCGCTTGACAGAAGAACTTTCACATCCGGCTGAATTTGCTTCAAGGCATCGAAAACCTCGCGGCCCCCCATGCCCGGCATGACATAATCGAGAATCACGAGATCGATTTTCTCCCGCTGCTCCATAAAAAGATCTACGGCCGATTGTCCTCCCTGGGCAACGAGAACGGTGTAGCCAAGGCTGGCCAGTATCTTGCGCCCGACACTGATAATCTCTGTGTCATCGTCCACAAAAAGAATGGTTTCGTCTCCGCCGGGGACGCCCTCCACCAGTTCCCTCTCGGCAGTACCATCCTCCGGCGGATAGACCTGATCACAAATAGGGAAATAGACATTGAATGTCGTCCCCCTACCCAGTTCACTGTAGCAATTGATAAAACCGTTGTGATTCTTGATGATGCCGTAGGCCGAAGCCAGCCCCAACCCGGTGCCCATGCCTTTCTCCTTGGTCGAGAAGAAGGGCTCGAAAATACGTTTCTGCGTCTCCGCCGACATGCCCACGCCGGTATCGGTGACCGAAATTTTGACGAACTGGCCCGGGCGTATGTTGAAGGGTTTGATGCGGGCGTAATGTTCGTCTAGCCGCACGTTTTCGAGTTCGATGTGGAGGTCGCCGCCTTCGGGCATGGCTTGCCAAGCGTTCACATAAAGGTTCATGAGCACCTGTTCGATCTGGCTGGGATCCACTTCGACCGGCCAGATGTCTTTGGCAAAGACGGGATGAAGGTCGATTTCTTTTTTGGTCCGCCCGAATATTTCCGCGGTTTTGTGGACGATCGTATTCAGGTTGCTGGGGGTCACCACATATTTTCCGCCCCGGGCAAATGCCAACAATTGGTTGGTCAGCTGGGAGCCGCTCTGGACACAGCGGGCAATGCTTTGGATACTTTCCTGGAGGGCGTCTTCGGGGCCCACCTCCAGATTCATCACGCTGACATTCCCCTGGATACCCATCAAAAGATTGTTGAAATCATGAGCGATCCCACCCGCAAGGGTGCCGATGGACTCCATCTTCTGGGACTGATAAAACTGCTCTTCGAGTTTTTTCTGTAGGGTCACGTCCCGCATGAAGTTGAGCGTCGCCGGCTTGTCGTTGAGCTTGATGAGAATGGAGTTGAGCTCGACCCAGATGGATACCGCACGATCCCCCTCCAGGCGAAACATGAAGGAGTAGGGCAGCTCCATGCCCTGAAGGCGACGCTGGTACCATTCGATGACCTTCTCGCGTTCCTGGGGATGAATAAAATTGGCCAAATTCGCTTCCGCCGGGTCCAGGGACAGGCGGGTAATGATCTCTTCGGCCTTGGGGTTGGTGAATTTGACCTGTCCGTTCTGAAGAATAAAAATGGCCTCGTTGGCGTTTTCCACCAGCAGACGATACTTCTCCTCCGATTCGCGCACAATGGATTCCATCCGCTGGCGTTCGGCGATTTCCTGGCGCATCTGCTTGTTCATCTCCTCAAGCTTGCAAGTGCCCTGCCGCACGGCATCTTCCAGCGAATTTTTGTAATCGATCAACTCCCGCTCCGCTTTTTTACGGGCATTTATGGTGTATTGGGCGTGGGAGCCGAAAAACACAAACAGGCACAAGACGATCAGCCGGATGACGATGTTGTATTCGTTGGGACCGATGAGTTGCAGGACAATATCAAACTCGTTAAAAAAAAAGATGTGCAGGATGGAATCGATCAACCAGAAAATGGTCGCTACCAGCAACCCGGAAAGCACCATGTAATCGGTTTTGAATTTCTGTTTGGGTCCCATTTGATCAATCAGTCAGAAAGCGCATCAGCAGCCCCAGCCTGCAGGTCGATTTCGACCCGACGGTTTCGGCGGCGCCCCGCGAGGGTGTCGTTCGAAGCGATCGGATTGGCCGGCCCCATGCCCTTGGCGATGATTCGGTCCGCCGCCACCCCCTTGCCAATAAGGTAAATTTTGACGATATTGGCACGGAACTCGGATACTTTGAAGTTATAGTGCAGATTGCCCACGGCATCCGTGTATCCGGTGACCTTGACCGCGATGTCATCGCGCGCGTTGAGCAGGGTGGCGATGCGATCGAGGTCCTGAATATCCTCCGATGTTAATTCGTTGGAATCAATTTGAAAATTGATGATAAGGGTTTCGGAATCGGAAAGAATATCCTCCAGCAGAGCGGCCTGGTCTTGGGTTGACGGCAAGGGCGAAAACGGATCGGATGCCGGTTCCGGTGACGTGATGGGTTCCGGATTCGGCGGCGCTGTGTTCACAGCTGCTAAATTGGATGACGATACCTCCGGCCCATCCCCGACTTGGGAAGGGGCGTTCGTCGCTGCAAGGGCCGAACGTTCGTCAACGGATGGCTCGGCCGGGGCTTCTTCAGCCGTTGGTTGCTCGGCCGGTGAGACTTCGGTAGCGCGCCTGGTCATGGCGGCGCTACCGGAATCGTAGGAAGGGTTGCGCAGGGAAAAGACCAGCAAACCCGCCACAAAACACAAGATGCCGATAATTGCAACCAACATCGTCTGGGCCGAAGAGAGACCCTGGTTTCGCTCCGATTCTGACAAGGGCGCCGGATAAACCGTCGGCGCCGGCATTGCCGGCAGAGGTGGGGGGGGGGGTTCCACGGGCGGCGGCTCAGGACGCACGGATTGAATACGCAATTCCTCGGCACACTCACTCACGATACTGCCGGTGACCCGCGCCACCCCTTGAACAAAACCGGTCAGCAGGGCATGATCGCAAACAATGTTGATGAGCCGCGGATAGCCTTCCGAGAACGCATAGACCTCCTGGACGGCATCGCCCGTAAACAATGGTTCGTCGCACCCGGCCACACCAAGCCGAAAGTTGATGTATTCCATCACTTCATGCTGCTCCAAAGGGTCAATATTGTAATTGATGGTGATTCGCTGGCGCAGGGGGCGATTTTGCTGTTTCAAAATGATGTCATTGAACTCATTCTGTCCGACAAAAAAGATGTTGAGCAGTTTGGTGTAGTCTTTTTCAATGTTCGATAACAGGCGGATTTCTTCCAGCAGCTCCGATGTCAAGCGCTGGGCTTCATCGACGATCAGAAGGACCTTTTTTTTCAGGGCTTCATTGCGCAGGAGAAAGGTCTCGAAAATCTCCAGAAATTGTTCCTTGGTTTCGAACGGGTCAAGGATGTCGAAGGAACGGGCAATGTAGCGGTAAAAATCGACCAGCGTCAAACCGGGATCCGGCACGGTGGCCACCACTGTGTCATTCCCGATTTCCTTCATCAGGGCGTGAATCAGCGTCGTTTTACCGGTACCGACGTCACCGGATAGCAGCAAGAAACCGCGGTTGTCGAAAATGCCGTATTTGAGAATGGCCAGGGCCTCCTTATGCTTACTGCCCATCCAAAGGAAACGTGGGTCCGCGCTGATCTGAAAAGGTTTGGCCGTCAGGCCATAGTGCTCAAGATACATGATTTACCGTCAATCCTCGTGAAGTGTTGGACAAGGTGCATCGCCCCGGCCGAACCCTCCCGCCGTCGAATCTTCAGATCCAAAGGGGGATGATCTCCCAGCCGTCACTTGCGCCATAAATTAACGCGATCCTTGTCTTGTGTATTCTTGCTACCCATGGCCAGAATTTCCATCCTGCGGGTTTGAGTCCGATGGAAATAAAGGCGCCCTTAGAAATCGAAGACCATTTCGGGTGCGATTTCGTTGCCTTTGCCGCGGACAAGTTACCGCTCCGTAGACACGTCGAAGGCCCTTGCATCCCGGTGTTGAATGGCTTCACCCACCTGTATGGGCTTAGATTCGGGCAATTCCTCTCAACCGGCAAGCGGAGGATCGGCAAGGACCGTAGGTTTATACAGCGTTTTCATTCGCTTGCGCAACCCTACCCTATCCGTTTTCCGCGGCGCGCCGGGCGCCTCGCGGTCCGTTTCCAATCGGGACAGGTGCTTTTCCAACACCTGGGAGCGTTGTTGCGGATAGGTCTGCTGGCGCCTGTCGGGCGGCAATCCGTTTTCAAGCGTTTCGACGGCATCGTGAAGCGCGGCGTCCGGACCCCGCCGTGCCGGTCGGAATCGTTCTCATCTCCTCCGTCAAAGCCTTCTTTTGCCGTTAAACCCTCTTTATGTTGCTTTGCACGTGCTTCAAGCGCCACCTGGGCGTGTTGCTGCCGGGCGGTTTCCGTGGCATGCACGGCCGCTCCTCGCGAATCGATTCTGCCCCCCCTGCCCGGCCAAAGGATCGTCCGCCCGAGCCAGGATTGGGCATCACCCGGAATCCATCCTTGCGATGGCCACCCGTTAATGGTGCTCGAGATGACCTTCACCCGCCCTGGATGGCGGCCCTATAGATTACCGTCGGCTGCGCCAGGCAAACGAGCCGTGCCATAAATCGTAAAAATGACACTACCGGCCTTTAGAGTTCGCGCAGAAGCTTCTGCGTGTCCTCCTTCTCGGCAAATGGTTTTTTTAAATCCAGAGCTGCTTTCAGTTCCTGGCGCGCGAGCTCGGGGTTGCCCTGCAGGTGATAGGCAAGTCCGAGATGATAGCGCACCGTCGGGTTGTCGCTCAGTTTGGCGGCACTTTCGCTTAGCTCCAAGATGGCACTGTCGACCAGTCCCTTTTTGAGGTATACCAGTCCCAGGGTGTCCATGATCCCGGGATCATCCGGATATTTCGCCTTGGCCGCCCGGGCGTAGTTGAGCGCTTCGTCGAGACTTTCCCCCTTTTGCGCCAGCAAGTACGCCAGATTGTTGGCGGCCGGGGCAAACTCCGGATCAAGGGCCAAGGCCTCCCGGTATTGTGACTCGGCCAGATCCGTTTGATTCTGCTGATCGAACAAGATGCCCACCAAGGTATGGATACCGGGCTGGTCTGGGTTTTGTTTCAGCGCCGCCTGATATTGGGCAATGGCTTTATCCACACTGTTGTTTTGCAGATGTATCCTTGCCAGCGCGAAATAGGGCGCCATAAATTCGGGCGCCAATGAGAGGGCTTGCTGGTAAGCGGCCTCGGCCTGCCGAACCTGCCCCTGGGCCATGTAAAGATCCCCGGTCAGACTGGTGAGCATGGCCTGGGCCTGTTTATCTTCGCCGACCTTGGTCATTTGTCGTCGACAGCGTTCCAGGGCCTCATCAAAACGCTTTTCGGCGGCCAGGATGAAAACGCTTTGGCGGGTGGCCTCCAGCATTTGGGGGTTGAGAAGGGAAGCGCGGTCAAAGTATTGCAAGGCCGCCTTGTGATCTGTTTTGGCCCGGCTGAGCAGGCCCATGCGGTAATAGCCGATGGCGTTATCGGGTTCGGAGGCCATCAGATCGCGGTACCACTTGTCGGCGGCATCAAAATCGCGCTTCATCATGGCCGCATTACCTAAAATCAGCTTGGCCCGATAACTGCGCGGTTGGATTTCCAGGGCTTGGAGGGCTTCTTGGGTCGCCAATTCAGGCTCCCGCTCTCCCAAATAGATCTCCGCCATCAGGAGACGGGCGCGTGCATCGCGGGGTGCCAGTTCAATGGCTTTGGCCAATGCGCTCCGGGCAACCTTACGCTCCCCCTTGCCCACGTGGGCCAGCCCTTTGAAATAATGTGCCCGGGCGGCCTGCGGTTCATCGGCAATCACCTGGTCCAGCAGGGCGATGGCTTCCGAAAACTGTTCCTTCGCCGTAAGCAGCTCCGCCTTGAGCATCATCGCCGGTGCATAGTTGGGGCGCTCCTCCAGCAAGGCATCGATCTGCGTCTCCGCTTCCGCCATCCGACGGGTATTGAGGTAGAACCGGGCCAGACGGATTTTGATTTGACTGTCCTTCGGGTTTACGGCCAGCGCCTGCTGGAAGGTTTCCAGTGCTTTTTGCGGGGCACCGCTGGCCTCGTAAAACGCGGCCAGCGCCAGATAAGGTTGAGTCGCTTCAGGAGCGACGGTCACAGCTTGCTTGAGAGCGTCTTCGGCTTCCTGGCGGCGGTTCTGGCGCGCCAGGTATCTGGCGCGAACGATCAACAGTTCCGGGTTTTGGGGATGGTCGGCAATCGCCTTCAGGATGGTGGCATCCGCTTTGGACATGTTCTTCTGCTCGATATAGAGGCGAAAGAGGGCCATGACCGGCTCCAATGCCTCTGGCGCTTTTTTGGTAGCTTCTATCAAGGTTGCTTCTGCGGCTTCCAAGCGACCCAAACGCATCTGGACGCGTGCGGCACCCAGATAGGCCTCTAGCTTGGGTGGGTCGGTGTCTTGGATAATGTTGCGGTAGGTTTGCAACGCTGCTTCAAACTGCTGCTCGCGTTCATCCAGACCGGCCCGAAGCAGCAATGCCTCCACATTTCCGGGTTCGGCGATCAGAACCCGATCCACCTTCTCGCGCGCCGGCGCATTCTGCTGGCCCAAAAAAAGAAATGTTGCCAGCTTCAGCTGGGTTTCCATGTTATCCGGGTCAATTTCGGCCGCCGTGCGGAATTCGTTGAAAGCGCCACGTGCATTGCCCAGTTTTAAATAGGTCTCGCCAAGCTTCAGATGCGCTTCCACCAGGTCGGGATCGATCTTGATGGCGTTCTTAAATTCAATTTCCGCGCTGCGATAGTCCTTCTGGGCCAAATAGTTGTCGCCGCTGTTGAGATAAGTGCGGATTTTTTCTTCATCGGAAGCACACGACAGACAGAACACAAGACTAAGAAGAACAATGAGTGGCACAAATCGACAGCGTCCCATGATCAACCTCCGGGATTGGAAAGGTTCGGTATACGCATTCACAATTGCCTTTGATGGATGGCTCAACTTATTGGCAGGGATAATGCGAGCGCTATTTATCGATCCATCGATTAAAGAAGGTTGCAATAAAGAATAGAGTGTACTATTTTATACAGATAATATAAAGAATAAAATTTATTGTCTATTTTAACAAATTTTTTATTGTTTTTGGTATTTTGGCCGATGATATGCGGTAGTCCTTGCATTTTATGATAAGAAATTTCTCAGAAAGACCGCCAACGAATGAGTATTCGCGTCGCCCCCACCAATAGCCTTGTGGAAAGGCTGCACGAAATTGCCAGTTGGGTATCGTCCGCCCAAGACCTTGAACAGTTGCTGGAATTGGTTCTGGAGACCGCCGCCGGTATTCTCAATGCCAAAGCAGGCTCGATCCTGTTATTGAACCGCCGTACCAAGAAATTGGTTTTCAAGGCCGCCACCGGCGAAAAGAAACAGGAGCTCAAATCATTCACCATCAAACTTGGTCAAGGCATTGCCGGCCATGTGGCCCAAACCGGCGAGCCGCTTCTGATCAGCAATGTGGCCCAGGACCCCTTGTGGGACAGTTCGATTAGCCACAGCCTGCATTTGGATACCCAGTCGATCGCTTGCGTACCCATGCAAAGCGAGGGGCGGATCATCGGTGTTCTGGAGGTCATTGACAAGACCGATGGCCGTCCGCTGACGGAAAATGATCTGCGGGATCTATCCGTCTTCTCGGATGTGGCCGCCCGGGCCATCCAAAATGCCAAACGTTTCGAGAAGGTCAGCCAGGAATACCACGATCTGCGGGAAGAACTGGCCGCCAAACACCAGATTGTCGGAAAAAGCCAGACCCTTAAAAAAATAACCACCCAAGCTCTGAAAGTCGCCAATTCCAATACCAGCACGCTGATTTTAGGGGAAAGCGGTACCGGCAAGGAACTGCTGGCGCATCTGATTCACCGCTCCAGTCCCCGCAAGGACGGCCCCTTGGTTGTGCTCAATTGCGCCGCCCTGCAGGAAACGCTGCTGGAGGCCGAACTCTTCGGCTATGAGAAAGGCGCCTTCACCGGAGCCCTCAATCGTAAAATCGGTAAATTTGAGCTCGCCGACAACGGTACTTTATTTCTGGACGAAATTGGAGAAATGAGCGCTGGCATGCAAGCCAAGCTGCTGCGCGTTCTGCAGGAGGGGGTATTCTATCGCGTGGGCGGCAACGACTCCATATCCGTCGATGTAAGGGTCTTATCCGCCACCAATCGCGATATCGCCAATGAGGTCAAGGAAGGTCGTTTCCGGGAAGACTTGTATTACCGTCTGAACATTGTCAGCATCCAGATGCCTGCGCTGCGCGAGCGCAAGGAAGATATCCCCATGTTGGCGGAGCATTTTCTGGATGAATTCCGCCGCGAGCGAGGTCTACCCAATCTCGTCCTTTCAGAAGAAGCCATCCAGCGCATGCGTAAATATGATTGGCCCGGCAACATCCGTGAACTCCGCAATGCCATCGAGCGCGCGGTTGTAATGGGGGACGACAAAAAAATTCGGCCGGAAGACCTGCCCATATTCAATTCTCAGAGCTGTGATTCGGGCCTGGAGGTTGGTCTGACCCTGAAGGAGGCCTTAAACCGTTTTAAGAAAGAATTTATCACCCTGAATTTGGAAAATACCGGCGGCAACCGCAGCCAGGCCGCAAAAGTCATGGGCATTCAACGAACCTACCTGTCGCGCCTCATTTCGAAGTTCGGGCTCCGATAACAAACCCCACCCCTGCCCACCACAGCGATTTTAGCCCGATCCAAATCAAAACCGAACCTCCAGAAATAATTGCCAAATATTGACTTCCCGGTGTTTTTATACTTTAAGATCGCATAGAGGTATTGGATAAGCATCAGATATTTCGTGTATTTTTCCGGGTAAAACGTTTATAAGCAAATTAAATCGCCTAAGACCGCATCATAAAACGGTCCGTATGGCGACCGTCGCCGAAGCGACCAGATGCTTGACCAAGGCGCGCAATCCCAAGCATGATTGGGAAAATACAGACCAGCAATGCCGGGGGCGATCACACGACAGGCGCGCCAGGGGCATGGGGCCCATTATGACGATGGCCTGATCGAAATCAGACCTGCGCCACCAGCGCCTGCACCCGGCAATGACGAGTTAAAACATGCCCAGCTACCGATGCAAATATATGACGCCTGAAGGGCACTACATCAAAAAGACGATCGCCGCCGACTCCCGTAACGCTCTCAAATGGCGACTGGAAAAAGAGGGCCACTTCGTTTATCGCATCCGGCGTGAGGACCGTTTCAGATTAATGCTGGGCGGCGAGCCGAGATCAAAAAAGTTCAAAATACGCGATTTTTTTTCCTTCAACAAGGAATTCGCGGTACTGATCCGAACGGGCATGCCGATTGTCGCCGCTCTGGACGCCATTATCGAAAAGAGCGAAGCATCTGAACTCAACAATATCATCCAGCAGGTCCGCTATGACGTTTCCACCGGTGAGTCGCTTTCGGAGGCCTTCGCCAAATATCCCCGCATTTTCTCAAAATTGTATATCTCTTCTCTTCAGGCGGGTGAAAAAAGTGGCAATATCCCCGAAGCCCTGACCAAACACGTGGCCTATCTGAAGCAAATGATGGCCTTACGGCGCAAGCTGATATCCGCCTCGATCTATCCACTGATTCTGATGGCTGCATCCACGGTCGTGTTGCTGCTGCTACTGATCTATGTCGTACCGGCGTTTACGAAAACCTATTTTGAAAGCGGCACCCAGCTGCCGGCCATCACCCAGGTGCTCATCACGGTGAGTAACGGCGTTAAAGATCATTTTCTATACCTCGTCATTTTGAGCATCCTGCTCATTATCGGCTGGGTGCGGGCGGCCCAAAACGAAACCCTGCGGATCCATATGGATCGGGGGTTGTTAAAAATTCCCTATATCGGTCGGCTTTATATCAGCTATGCCACCGCGCTCTTCTTACGCACCGTAGCAATGGTCTTGACCGCGGGCGCACCACTCATCGATTCCGTGCGCATTGCGGCCGGCACGTTGAACAATTTGTTCCTCAGGGATAAGCTTATACAGGTTGTTCGCCGCATCACAGAAGGGTTTGGCTTCTCGGAGGCCCTGGAAGAAGCGGAGTCATTCCCGCATTTGGCCATCCGTATGATTGCAGCCGGCGAAAGCGGCGGTGAACTCGAGCAGGTTCTGGTCGATGCCGCCGAGTTTTATGACGACGAAGTCGATAACAAGCTCTCCGTAATCTCATCGGCCATCGAGCCGGCACTCATGATTATCATGGGCTTGTTGATCGGGTTTATCGTTTTGGCCATGTACATGCCCATTTTTCAGCTGGCGGGAACGATGCAGGGATCGTGAGCGCCCGTCTCCCAAAGGGGCATCCGTTTTCTGGACGGCGCGATAGGGGCCAGCAAAAAGCGTATGCGTCTTATCGGCAGGCATCATGGACGGCATCGCAGTTCACCGAGCTAGCAAAGGATTGATAATGGAAGTGGTTCCGAGCTGTTTCTGTAGCGAGCAGGTCTGCGGCCGGCATGGTTTTTTGAGGGCTGCGGCCTGGGGGCCA